>DASZWE010000120.1:0-1548 GCA_035546735.1 Puia sp. | reverse complement strand
AACTGTCGCATACAAAAAATAGATATATCACGTTACAACAGCTTAAGCTTGGCAACATCACGGAGGTGAATGCAGCCGCCTATATCAATGAGACGTTGCGGCTCAACGATCGCTGGAGCATCAACGCAGGACTGCGGTTCGATCAGTTCAATTACAGGTACAATAACAAGCTGGCAGGGGATACGACCCTTCACGGAGTAGGGGTTTATAGCACCGCCGATCACATCGTCAGCCCCAAGCTCAGCTTTTATTATCATGCCAGTCCCCGGGTGGAGTTCTATCTCAACACGGGTAAAGGCTTCCATTCCAATGACGCCCGGGCAGTAGTGGCGCAGCAAGGGACACAGGTATTACCCGCAGCCTATGGCGCCGATCTGGGAACGGTGTTTAAGCCGGCGCGTAATGTTCTTATCAACGCAGCTCTTTGGTATATCTACCTTCAGCAGGAATTTGTATATGGTGGAGATGGGGGCACAGTAGACTTCAGCGGCAGGACGGCCCGGATGGGCCTGGATCTTTCCGGAAGATATCAACCCACGCCGGCCCTGTATTTTGACGTGGACGTCAACTACGCGCACGGCCGCAGTCTCAGCGATCCAAAAGGACAGAATTACATCCCATTGGCTCCCGTCTGGTCAAGCACAGGCGGAGTGACCTATACGGCAAAAAGCGGTCTGAATGGAAGCCTGCGCTACCGGTACCTGGCGGACAGACCGGCCAATGAAGATTATAGCCTGACAGCACAGGGGTATTTTATCACGGACATGGTGCTCAATTACACCCGCAAAAAATACGAGATCGGCCTTACGCTCAATAATCTTCTCAACAGGCGTTGGAAGGAGACCCAGTTTGATACCGAAACCCGTCTGAAAGGTGAGACTCAACCCTTGGATGGGATCTGTTTTACACCGGGCACCCCCTTTGCAGCCACCCTGCATTGTACATTGTATTTTGAATGATCAATCTGCTTCGGGATGCGACTGCCCCTTGTGACAGGTATTGCACGTGACGACCAGCGGGCCATCGAGTGCAGGATGCTTTAGCATAAAGAACCGCTTATTGACACGCAGGGTCATCCGCATCATCATTCTTGCCATTTCCTTTTCCGGCTTGGCATCGCTGGCATAATCGATGCTCAAAGAATCCTTCCCCCGGGCATGACAAAAGCCACATCCTACGCCCAGGGCATCCGAAAATTCGTCGACCATTATCTTTGAAAGGGCCTTGGAGCTGATGTTCTTCGGCAGCACTTTCAGATTCTTGTATTCGCTCTTCGCCCGGCCTGGCCGCCCAACTGCCGCACTGCAGATCAGGATAGTGGTCAGGATCGTAATTACTATACCACATACTTTTTTCATGTTCGTTAATTTGCAAATACGCTGAGAGACACATCCATCTCGTCGGAGATAGTGCTGGTGCCTCCTACTTCAAAGTCCTTTCTCTTTATTTTGAACGCCCCTTTGAAAAGATAGCCTCCCATGGCGGCCGTTGCCGAAAAGGGAAAGGAAATTCCCTTTTCATGACCCTTGATAGTAAGCTTTCCGTAAA
>DASZWE010000119.1:0-5997 GCA_035546735.1 Puia sp. | reverse complement strand
AGGATCAGCAGGGACTGTTATAAAAATTTCTCTTCGTTTCTCAGGTCCGCAGAAGGCTCACCGGTAGTAACCGTTCCGTTCTATTTCATCTCTTACCGCATCGGGCACCAGGTAACGTATGGACTTCCCCTCTTTTATATTTTTTCGAATATGCGTAGCCGAGATAGGCAGCAAGGGTGCATTCAGCACCGTTATTTTTTTTGCTTCGGGGAAGGAGGGAAGGACCTCATGCCCGGGACGTTTGTAAACATAGATAGGATAGTGCTGTAACAGCCAGTGGTAATTCTTCCATTTAGGCAGGTTTTGAAAGCTGTCGCTACCCATGATAATAGAGAAATGGTGAGCAGGATACTTTTCCTGTAGATAGGTCAGCGTATCTACGGTGTAGGATGGCTTAGGTAATCTGAATTCGATATCGGAAGCTCTCAAATTTTTCTCTCCTTCGATGGCAGCCTGTACCAGATACAATCGGTGATATTCGTTCAACAAGGTGGCGGAAGGTTTAAGAGGATTTTGAGGGGAGACGACAAACCACAGCTGGTCGAGGTCTGTATTTTCGAGCAAATAGTTGGCGATGATAAGATGCCCGTGATGGATGGGATTGAACGAGCCGAAGTAAAGCCCTACTTGCATCAGTATACCTCCTCCTCCATAAATATATTTTCTGCTTCATCCAGACGGAGGCTAAGGTTATATCCCGCCACCGTAATGGAAATAGGATCACCCAGGGGAGCCACCTGTTCAACCCGGATCAGTTCCCCCGGAACACATCCCATTTCCATGAGCTTGAGAAATAGCTCATTTTTTTCAAAAGAGTGGATCCTGGCGACAGTTCCTGGTACTAGCTCTGATAATCTCTTCATGATGAACAAATGTACGCTTTATGCCTTTCCCCAAAAGCCGGAAGCAGTCCGCATTCATTAATTTTACGAAATGCCGACAAATAGAACATCGTCAAAAGTCCATTTCCACTTTCTAAAAGGGGCCAATTCCCTTTCCAACCGCACCCGGCTAAAGACCTTTATAACTTCTTTGTTCAAAAAGGAAGGTAAAAAGCTGGAGGATATCCATTACATATTTTGTTCGGATGACTATCTGTTGGAAATTAATCGGCAACACTTGCAGCATGATTACTATACCGATATCATTACATTTGGTCTCTCGCAACCCGGCCAGCCTATCCTGGCTGAAATCTATATCAGTATAGACAGGGTAAAAGACAATGCCGGACAGTTCCAGGTTCCTCTAAAGGAGGAACTCCATCGGGTCATTTTTCATGGTGCCCTTCATCTTTGCGGATATAAGGACAAAAGATTTAAGGATCAACAGCTTATGAGGAAGATGGAAGATAAGTATCTGGAACTATACTTTAAATAAGAGGTGAACGTTCCACGTGGAAACATCTTCTTTGGTTTCTTCACTTGTGGCAGGAATGTTCCACGTGGAAACCAGTACCTTTGCATTCTATGTTTCCTTCTTATGATATTATAGTAGTTGGCGCCGGTCATGCCGGCTGTGAGGCAGCCGCTGCAGCAGCCAACCTGGGTTCCAAGGTCCTCCTTGTTACCATGAATATGCAAACCATTGCCCAAATGAGCTGTAACCCAGCCATGGGTGGCATTGCCAAAGGTCAGATTGTTCGCGAAATTGATGCTATGGGCGGATATTCCGGTATTGTCACGGACAAAAGCCTGATCCAATTTCGCATGCTCAATCGGTCAAAAGGACCCGCCATGTGGAGTCCCCGGGCCCAGAACGACCGTATGCTCTTCGCCGCCTCCTGGCGTGCAATGCTGGAAAACACTCCCAATGTCGATTTCTACCAGGACATGGTGAGTGGTCTCATCATAAAAGGCGACAGGGTTGCCGGGGTGATCACCGGTCTCGGTCATCACATAGAAGCAAAAGCCGTGGTGGTTACCAGCGGTACATTTCTCAACGGCGTTATCCATATCGGTGAAAAGAAGTTCGGCGGGGGAAGAGTAGCTGAAAAAGCAGCCACGGGTATAACGGAACAGCTGGTATCCCTTGGATTTGCCAGCGATAGATTAAAGACAGGCACTCCCCCCCGTATCGATGGCAGAAGCCTGGACTATTCCAAAATGGAAGAACAAAAGGGAGACGACGAAATTGTAGGCTTCTCTTACCTAAAGGATATTCCAAAACCAAAACAACAACGCAGCTGCTGGATCACCTACACCAGCCCCGCGGTACACGATATTCTCAAAACAGGTTTTGACAGGAGCCCTATGTACACCGGTCGCATCGAAGGAGTAGGACCCCGCTATTGCCCCAGCATAGAAGATAAGATCAACCGCTTTGCCGAAAGAGACAGGCACCAGCTTTTTATAGAGCCGGAAGGATGGAACACCGTGGAAATTTATGTCAATGGTTTTAGCACCTCCTTGCCGGAAGAAGTGCAGTACAAGGCACTGAAAGAAGTTCCGGGGTTTGAGAACCTGCGAATTTTCCGACCGGGTTATGCCATCGAGTATGATTACTTTCCGCCCACCCAGCTGAAACATTCGCTGGAAACAAAAGTCCTGAACAATCTCTTCTTCGCCGGACAGATCAATGGTACCACCGGCTATGAAGAAGCCGCCTGTCAGGGACTCATGGCCGGCATCAACGCCCACCAAAAAATAAAAGACCTCGAACCATTTATTCTCAAAAGAAGCGAAGCCTATATCGGCGTGCTCATCGATGACCTCATCAGCAAAGGCACCGAAGAACCCTACCGTATGTTCACCTCCCGGGCCGAATTCCGTACACTGCTTCGCCAGGACAACGCCGACCTCCGCCTCACGGAAATGAGCCATCGCCTGGGACTCGCCTCACAGGACAGGCTCGATAATACCCTGGCTAAAAAAGAAGGCGTCGAAAAGGTAAAAGAAATACTGAAAGAATTTTCCCTCGAGCCGGCAGAATCCGAACAATACCTGACAGAAAAAAATTCAGCCCCACTTACACAAAAACAAAAAGCACTACAGGTACTGCTCCGGCCAAATATCGATCTCCTCTCCATGTGCCATTCCATCCCCCGGCTGGCATCCGCCCTAACGACGTTCGACAACGATATTCTCGAACAATCCGAAATTCAAATAAAATACGACGTATACATCGGGAAAGAAAAAGAGCTGGTGAAAAAGATGACCCAGCTGGAAGACCTGCTTATCCCGGATAATTTCAACTACGATCATCTTTCTTCCTTATCCAACGAGGCATTGCAAAAATTCAAAAGGATCAGACCCAGGACCCTGGGACAGGCCAGCCGGATCAGCGGAGTCAATCCAAGCGATGTCCAGATCCTCATGGTCTACATGGGAAGATAAACGATTCGCGTAGTGCCTCACATAAGGTATTGCTCCGGCCAGGCATCGGTCCTGGTTTTTCCAGGCGCCATTCCAGCTGCCAATGGCCAACCGGATCTCTTCGCTTTTATCATCTCACTCCTGTTCATCATCCTGGGCGCCTCCTCGACAGTCGTCTGAAAGAATTCGACAACGATGCACCGGGTAATCCAAAATTCAAAATACGACATATCCCAGTGTCCCGCCCTTTCTCACCTGGATGCCTTAAAAGATCCTCCTTGAACCTCACAGTACGCTACAACAGCCCCTCATCCCGCCCGGGAGGGGAATGTGGAAAAAAGCAGGATTTATAAGGCAAAAATCACATCTAATGTAATGTAAATCAATTATTTATATATGCAGTTATCCCAATGTGAACAAATCACAGTCCATGCATTGCACTGATTTCCAACATTCTATCAATTGGTTGGCGTGCCGCTCTCATCAGCTCTTCATCCATGATCAGCTCCGGTTTCTCATATTTCAGACACAGATAAACCTTCTCCAGCGTATTCAGCTTCATGTGTGGACAATCATTGCAAGCGCATGCATTATTCGGTGGCGCAGGAATGAAAGTTTTGTCCGGAGAAGCCAGCTCCATCTGATGCAGTATTCCTGCCTCTGTAGCAACGATATATTCTTTCGAGGCATCCTGCTGGGTATACTTGAGTAAGCCCGTTGTTGAGCCTATAAAGTCGGCTATACGCAATATGGGCTCTTCACACTCCGGATGTGCGATCAACTTTGCCTTCGGATGACGGATTTTCAGCTTCGTGATCTTCTCCAGGCTAAAGATCTCATGCACCATACAAGCCCCATCCCATAACAGCATATCCCTTCCCGTCTTTTTGATCAGATAAGCTCCCAAATTCCGGTCGGGTGCAAAAATTATCTTTTTATCTTTCGGGACGCTTTCCACGATCTTTTCCGCATTGGAAGACGTGCAGATAATATCGCTCAACGCCTTTACCTCCGCCGAACAATTGATATAGGAAATGACGACATGATCCGGATGCTTCTCCTTAAAAGCCTTGAACAGATATCCCGGCGCGGAGTCTGCCAATGAACAGCCCGCCTTCAGGTCCGGCAGCACCACCTTCTTATGTGGATTGAGGATCTTGGCCGTCTCAGCCATAAAATGAACACCCGCAAAAAGGATCAGGTCCGCCCGGGTGCCAGCTGCCTGCTGCGCCAGGCCCAGACTATCCCCCAGGTAGTCGGCCACATCCTGTATATCCGCCTCCTGGTAATAATGCGCGAGGATGATGGCGTTCTTTTCTTTTTTCAGCGCTTCGATCTCTTTGAACAGATCCAGCTCCGGCGAAACATCGATATCCAAAAACCCTTTTTTCTCCAAATTCGAAATGGCAAGACGAACCCCGGGCTCCTCGTACAAAGGATCAATAGTAGACATTTCCGAAAACCGGGCTCCATTTTTACCGACCGATTTTAGAGAATCATCCATGTTAATATCTACCATAGTATTTAATATTATTTATTATTTTATAAAAATAGCTATTACTATTAGGATGGTGAATTCGTGGATAAGAATTTTCACTAGCTATTGGAATACAGGAAAAAGCATAGTTATCAACGCTATTCCACAAATTCTTAACAATCGTGAACCCTTTTTGGATCGGAGTTGTAGCCGCTTTTCCACCGCGGTGGAATAAATAGATGTCCGGAAAAGATTTTTATCGGGCTCCTGTTAACGCCGGTGGAATAACCGTGGATTTGTTAACGCCTTCCTCTCCCATACCCCATCCGCAAAAAGTTCTCTCCCTTTTTATCCCAGTGGGTGGACCTTCAAAAAGAGGGTTTTCCACCAAAAATGACAGTTATTAATATTTTTCTGTTAATTCTTGTTTCACGTACGCCATTGCTAAGTTTCACGTTCCCGAAAGTGTCCGGTAAAAGGCATTTCCATCCTCTCACCCCCGGCGAACGAAATTCACCCGCGGACGCCAAAATCATCTCGCCGGTCTGCCGGCTGAAGATACAATACGCCGATCTTTGTCCTTCGCAGGGAGCCGCGGCAGACAGCTCCTGGTCGCCTGCCGGAATTTTGAAACACAATACAGCCGGGTGTTTTGCATATTTTCCACAATTTGTTCATAATATTTTTTCCATTATCTTCGCCATCCCGTATAAAAACGGGCAGGGCAGGCCATGTGTCTGCCGCCGAAATTCCCATCATTAGACGTGCACAGGGGATGGGTTTTTTTCGGTGTAAGCCATACCCGGTGCACAACACATTATTATTATGTCTATAATTCAAAATATCCGGGAGAGAGCCGCCTGGTTGGTTTTTGGTCTGATTGCACTGAGCCTTATTGGTTTTCTTCTCATGGATGCCTTTGTAGGAAAAAGCCGCTTTTTTGGTAATCGCTCCACGGTCATTGGCAGCGTCAACGGACAAAAGATAGAGGACGCCGACTTTCAGAAGCGAGTGAACAATATGGAGAGCAGGTACAAGGCGAATGGAATGGAGGTCAATGAGGAAATGCAACAGTCCATACACGATCAGGTGTGGAATAAAATGGTGGAGGACGCTCTTTTCACCGACGACATACAGGCGCTCGGTCTGGATGTTACGGACAAAGAAATAAGCGACATGCTCGTGGGACCTAACGCCATACAGGATATC
>DASZWE010000118.1:0-29926 GCA_035546735.1 Puia sp. | reverse complement strand
AAGGCTGCGCATGCTCGGCATCGCGGCGGCCCTCCTTGACCTGGTCATCATCGAGGTCCTGTATTACCGGAACCCGTTCCAGCTTCCTTTCAGCCTGTCCTACAATACGGTATTTGTCATCCAGATGTCCGTCATTGCGATCATGACGCTGATAACCATACTCATCAGCTCTCCTTATGTAAAAAGCAATGATACGAATGAAGAATTGAAGCGGGCCAATCACCTGATAAAGATATTTGTGGCCCAGATCACACATGAGCTGCGAACACCCCTGGACAATATCCATCATGTAACACAACTTTTGCGGGGTGAAGTGCGGCGGGACCCCAACCTCAGCAAGATCAAGCCGCTGGCGGACATCGGCTGGACAGTGAGCTCCAATGTCCGGAACATCGTGAACAATGTCCTGCAGCTGGCAGAGATCGAAGCCGGCAAATCCATCACGATCATCAACGAAGCATTTAAAGTCCGCCCTTTCTTTGAAAAGATCATGGAAGTGTTTGTGATCATGGCCCGACGGGAGGAAATGAAGATACATCTGGAGATTGACGACAATATGCCGGAAGTGATCTTCGGCGACCCGCTGGCCATCACACAGATCGTGACAAACCTGCTTTCCAATGCGCTAAAATATGGGGAGCGGCGCACGACGATCAAAATGACGATCAGCAACAGTACGCCCCATTGGCAGATACAGGTGGCGAATTACGGGGCGGGGATACCGGCGGATCGCGCGCATTCCGTCTTCGACCCCTTTGTGACGAACAGCAGGGGGCATATCCAGGGTTCGGGACTGGGATTATATATTGTCCGGTCAAAGGCGGAAGCCATGGGTGGCACCGTGCATTACGAAAGTGAAGAGGCGTCTCTGACAAAATTCACGGTGGCCCTGCCGCTCAGGGAAGGTAAGCTGAGGGACCTGCCCGACCCCGCGGGAACAGACCCGGACATTGGCGATCTGCAAAAGGTCTATGTGCTGGCGGCGGAAGACGATAAGCTGACGGCGTATCTGCTCTCCCGATCTTTAAAAGAAATGGGCTGTTCCTATACCATGGCAAGGAATGGTCAGGAGCTGATCGAGCTCGCTCAAAAAAAATGCCCGGACGAATGTCCGGACATTATCATCCTGGATTGTCATATGCCCATCCTGGACGGAGTAGAAACCATACGGCGGCTGAAACAAATGCCCGAGCTGATGCACATACCGATCATCATTACCACAGGCGACCTGTATTCGGACACGGTGGACAGGATGCTCGCCGCGGGCGCCAATTCATTTCTCAAGAAGCCGATCGATCACCAGGCTCTAAGAAAGACGATCCTGCTATATCTCCAACGGCTACCCCAGAACTAATGTCTGTTCCCCTCCGCAGCAGCCTTCGAAAGAGCGGTCTCCAGCCAGATGGTGTTCGTTCGCTTGTAGCGTTTGGTGCCGAACTGCCATAACCAGCTTGCTTTTGTGAACGATTGAAGATCGTCCAGGTGCCGGATAAGCTTCTCTTTTTCAGCTGATAAGGAGGGCGGAAATTGAGCGATCTCCGCTCTTAGCTCCTCCATGAGCGATTGCTGTTCAAAAACGATATTCCGGACGATCTCGGCCGCCCTTTCAATGGCCCGCTCCAGCGGCCACTGGGGATGATTCAGCAGGATGACCATGATCAGGTTCGAATCGCACTGGTTGTCGATGACCTCCTGTTCGAAGGAGAACAGGTCATTAGCCAGCGCCGGGAAGGCGGCAGAAGTCCAATGCAAACGCTCCATTTTCTGAAGCAGATTGGTCCGGGTGAGGAAGCGCCAGTCTACGTAGTTGTCGGTACAATATTCGATCCACAGGATGAGATGGTGCACAGCGGCATAATGACAGCGAACATCCATGTATTCATGGACGTCCGGAATATAACCAAGCGCACGGGCATTGCGGTCCCGATGGGTAATGGACAGGTGATAGCAGAACAGCTTTAGCCAGCGGCTGAACCATTCCCCCGGCGACTGTTCTTTAAATTGCTCAAGTATCCGGGTGTTGGCCGCTTCCAGGGGGTGGACATCCGGCTCCGGGATCAGGTCCTCTGTGATCAGGGACATGTTGTCGATGAGCCGCATCGCGGCCTGTTGAGCGTCATCCGATAAATGGGGGAATACATCCCGGCCCATCACATCGTTCAGGTAGAATCCAATGCTGAGGCTATTGGTCATCAGCAGGAGCCGGTCATACAAGGCGCCGGGGAACAGGTACCCGGCACAATTAACAAATGGCCGGAGGGGATTCAGCCATTGATGATACGCATCGATAAAGGCGTTCGCATCCGCCTTGAGATCCGCCAGACGTGGATGTGGGGTAAATCCCCTGGAAAAACGGTCCAGCCGGACGCCGGGAGAAGACAGCAGCCGGGTAATGGAAAAAGGAGGCATTTCCAGGAGCCTGCCATACTCATGTTTGATCCTGTGGGTAATGGAGTTGCTGACATCGAGGAGGTTAGATGCTTGCTTCATAATACAAGGTTTTAGTTATTAAATGGAAATACGTAGACAAAGTGTTCAACGCATGATGAGTGTATAGAAGTTAATCCATAGGCTATCCTCTAGGGTATTTTTTAGGTGTGCCTAAGTGTTTGGGAGTAGTAGACTGCACTGTGGCTGCAGGGAATGTTCACGAACAGGGGAATGACACATACGCGTTACGGCTGACGATGTCAATCCTTCTGTGTATCTTTAAACCGTTGGCGGGTAAGGCCGTAGTGCGTTAACAGTTTAACCTTATTTTATAATAACCATTTTTCCTTATGCCTCCCAAAATATTGCTGGCGGATGACCATAGCATGATCAGAAAGGGAATTAAAATTCTTTGCGAGCATAACCTGGGTTACAAAGGGGTGGAGGAAGTGACCAACTGCAACCAATTGATGCGGTCCCTGGCCCGGGCAAAATTTACCCATCTGATCCTGGATATCAACCTGTCCGATGGCAATTCGCTGGAGATCCTGCCCAATATCCGGAGCTTATACCCGGAACTAAAGATCATCGTCCTTTCGATGCAGCCCGCCGAGATCTATACCCGGGCCATGCGGCGTCTGGGTATCTCCCAATACATCGCCAAGTCGGCCCCGGAAGAAGAAACAATTTTGTTATTACGGCAATTCCTGAGCGACGACCATTCCGCCCGGTCCAAAAGGGATGCGGGCCAGGCAAATCCGTTCGAAGGCTTCACCACCCGGGAGCTGCAGGTCCTCCATTATCTGCTGAGGGGGATGGGAAGCGTCGCCATCGGCAAAGCGCTCAATATCAAATGGAACACGGTGTCCACTGTGAAGAAGAGTATCTATTCGAAAACCAATACGGAAAATATTCTGCAGCTGAAGGAGCTGGCGGACCTGTTTGGGGTCAGCTGAAAAACAGGAAAATTCCTTTTGCAGTCGTATGTTGCCTATAGTCTGAAGCTATGTTCGCCCGCAGAAAGCTCTATTTTCTTTCCCTGTATTTCCAATGTAGCTGTGCAGTTTGGCGGAATTTCTGCCGTATATATGATCACCCGTCCCTCGGTCTTCCACGCGCTCCGTATCGTCCCATACGGGCTTTCATGCGTCGCCTCGAATTGCGGCAGCCCCTTTACAAAATGAGGACGAAGCAAAATGTGCCGGAATCCGGGCTCCGCCGCATCGGGGAAAATGCCGGCCAGCCCTTTGTACATCCAGGCCCCTATTTCGCCAAACATAATATGATTCATGGACATATCGCTCTTTGCATCGAGAGACCAGTTCTCATACAGGGTGGTGGCGCCATTCACGATCCACCATCCCCACGAAGGAAAAGTTTTACTAGAAGCCACCTTATAGGCCAGGTCTGCATACCCATTCTCGCTCAACGCATTCAGCAACGCCTTGGTCCCCAGCAATCCAACATTGAGATGAGAGCTGTCAGCCTCCACTTTTCTGGCCAGGTTGGCAGCTACCTTGCTCTTCATATCATCCGGCACAAGCCCCCAGTACAATGGCATGCACAGTTCCGTCTGCATACCCTGCCCATAGATGCCCGTGCTCCTGTCCAGGAATTTTTCATTGAAGGCATTTTTGATCTTCTCCGCCAGCGCGGCATATTTCTTACTTTCCCCGTCCTTGCCCAACAACGCCGCCGCCCTGGAGAGGATGGTCGCATCCGTATAATAATACACAGAGGAGGTAAAGATCACAGGCGGCTTGGTAGTGACAGGTATCCAGTCCCCCAGTCCCCAGGTAGTGAGCCCCGATGGGCTGATGTCGGTAATATGATCGACATACCGGCGGATATTATCATAACAGTCCGCCAACAGCTTCTTATCTCCGTAGAAGAGATAAATATTCCAGGGTATGATGGCGATGGTGCTCGTCCAGTCAGGACCGTTACCCCATTCATAACCCCAGCCGCTGCTGGGAATGATGGAAGGCAGCACCCCATTGGGTTGCTGCTCGTCCCGGTGATCAGCCAGCCACTTCTCATAAATGGTGATGCCGTCGAAATTGTAGAGACCCGTCTCCACGGCAATATGCGCATCGCCCGTCCATCCATTCTTCTCCCGTTGCGGGCAGTCGGTGGGATAACCAAAAAGATTCGACAGATAGGAATTGTTCGTGGCCTTCCATATCTTATCCATCAGCGGGTTCGAGGTTTTGATGGTCCCGGCCGCAGGCACATCGCTGTGCATAAAATAAGCGGTCAGGCTCTCCTTCGAAAGCTGTATCTCCGGCGACGTCACCACCTCTACATATTGAAATCCCTTGTAATTGAATTTGGGCATGAACACTTCTTCCCCCTTCCCATTCAGGGTATATATATCCGTTCCAAAAGGATCTTTGTCATCCGTGGGGCGGTAATGCACCGCAATATTCGTCTGATCGACCCTTCCGTTGGGATAAAGATATTCGCCATGCTTCAGTCTCACGACAGTGCCGGCCGGCCCGTGTACGCGCAATCGGCTGACCCCGGCAATATTCCGTCCTAAATTATATACCCACACAGAATCGCTGATCTTCGTGAGCGACACAGGATGCACCTCCTCCACATCCCGGATGGGATGCAGCGCCTGCGCTGCGATAATATGAGAAGGGACAGGACGGAAAATAACGTCCTTCCAGCTGCTGTCGGCAAATCCCACCGTATTCCACCCCGGCTGTTCCAGGCGGTCATCCACATGCTCGCCCGTATAAATGCTGTTCAACACAATGGGACTTAGTGCCGTCTTCCAGTCCTTGCCGGAGCTTACGGTCTCGACGGAGCCATCCTCATAGACGATACGAAGGTCCAGGCAGAACGATGGTCTCGATCGCCAGGGCGCTTCATGAAAAAACCATACAGCAGTGGATTGATGATTGTACCACCCATTGCCCAACAGCACTCCCAGGGCATTGTTCCCTGACTGCAGCGCCGAAGTGACATCGTAAGTGACATACAGGTTCCGTCTGTCATATCGTGTATACATGGGGTCCAGCCGGTGATCACCGACCTTCTTCCCGTTGATATACAGCTCATATAGTCCCGCGACGGCTATATATGCCCGTGCGGAACGGATCTTTTTGGACAGGGAGAAGGTCTTCCGGAAATAAGGCGCCCGCCGCAGATCACGATCACGTGAATCGCTGATCCATGCTCCCTTCCAGTTGGCGATATCCATCATGCCCATCTCGAAGAAGCTCACGGGACTGGAAGTCATCTTCCCATCCTTATCCCAGACATCCACGCGCCAGTAGTAGCGGGTAAAAGGTTGTAACGGAGGGCCTTGATACTCCGTCATCTCATCGGGCATATTCCGCCGCCCTGTGGACCAGCCTGTCAATGCAGCCGGATCCGTCCCCACCGTCACCGCATACGCGGTCTGCACCGCACCCGGACGTTTATCTTCCAGCCGCCAGGACAGCCGTGGATGGGACGCATCGATACCCAGCGGGTTCACTAAATATTCACATCGCAGATGGACGGGCTGACAGGGAGGCTCGGCGGCCCTTGTGTCAAAAGATACGCCAAAAGAAAAGGCAGACAAAAGGAGGTAGAGGACTTTCATAATTGTACGTAAGATAAAACATCTTATGTACAACATCCATCCTGTACCTCCCTGCTTAGCTCCTTTTCGCCAGCGCTCTCCCCTAATTCACAAACAATTCGTCGACAAAGAACCAGCCCTTATCATTAGCGGGTTGTGGCTTCTCCTTCTTTTTCGGTGTCGCCTTGGGAGGAAGCGCGGATTTTTCCTCCTTTTTGGGAGGTGGTGGCAATAGCGATGGGGGCAGCTTGCCGATGGGCTCCACTATAACTTTTACATATTTCACGGCGGTCGGCGGGAACTTACATTCATAAGGAATGAGGTAATTGGATTGCAGCATCGTGTCCCGTGGTGGGATGAGCTGATATAACAGCCGCATATTCCCAGGATCATTACCTCCCATGATCCGGATATTCTTCGGGGGAAATATCATACTACCCACATTCACCAGGCTGCTGACGGTGACACTCCGTGCATGTATGGGCTTCGGGAATTTCATCATACATTCCATACGGTTCCTGTACGCGATCCATTTCCCATCCCCAAAATTCTGAGACCCTTTCACCAGATCTTTCAAGGTTGTCCCCCCTTTCCCCTTGTAAAGGCTGTCCGTAGGAGTGATCAGGATGACCGTATCAGGTCGGAAGGTCGCACGATAGAATCGATACTGCACCACATCACTGGGGCGCCAGCCCTTCCGGAACGCCCTTGCCTTCAGCACTACCGCGCTGTCGATAACTGCCCGCTGATCATATGCAATGGAATGAATACTGTCCGGATCGGTGCCATCCAGGGTATACCGGATTGCTGTCCCGGGGATAAAGTGCTTGAGCCGTAGAACGATCGGCGTATCGCTGATGACCTGGCCGACGGTCTGATTGACGGGCGGATTTATTTTCTCGAACAGGGTATCTGTACGGGCGCCCGTCTGGATATCCAGCAAAGGATATTTCTTTTTTATCTCACCCGCCTCGGCAAAGCTCAGACCCGAATGCCAGAGATAGATCTCTCGAAGCTCTTTCAGCGTCAGCAGCTTCTGCACATCCTCCCGGTGGACGGTTGTATTGGTCAGCGAGATACGCTTCAAATGATGCAGCCTCTCCAGAGCCGATAGCCCGCTCCCCGTCACCTTCGTAAAAGACAGATCGAGGTCCCGCAGGTTGGCGAACTCGCCGATGGTAGACAGCTCATCGTCCGTCACAGGCATTTTGGCAAGATTTAAAGAGACCAGCTGCGTCTTTATGACGAGCAGATCTTTCAGCTGATCGGGTTTGAAAAAAGCAGCCCCAAAAAAGTCGACAGCGACGGCCGGAGAGCCGGTTGCCAGTGGATAGACCGCCCGGTAGCTCGTATTCAATTGACGGATCTTATCCTCGCTGGCCGCGGCAAAATCATAGTTTTCCTGCTCGGAGCTCCTGAAAATATTACCTGCAATGATCCGCAAAGTATCCGTCGGATCCAGCTCGATGACTTTCTCCTTCACGTTCGCGCCCCCTCTGATCCAATTATACAGGATGGCGAGCTCCTGGTCATTCAATTGCGGCCGCCCCAGCGGTGGCATGTGCTTTTTGTCATCTTCCGGCAGATGAACGCGTTGCAACAGGAGACTCATATTGGCGTCGGAAGTATCGAGCACCGGGCCGCTTTTACCTCCTTTGAGCAGCAGCTCCGCCGAGCTCATCACCAGCCCGCCCTTGGCCTTGCTGCTGTTGTGACAGCTCATGCACCTGGCTTCCAGCACAGGCTGCACCATGTCCCGGTAGACGATAGCCTCATCCAGCGGAACTTTTTCTTTCACCCGACCCTTATACACGGGCGCCAGCAGGAAATTATCTCCATGTGTAATACTGCCGCCCGCATCCCCGGCAATGATCAGCGCCGCCAGACTCAACAAGCTGAGAGACGCTATCCCTGGCCTGCTCCATCGCCGATAAAACACATACCACAGCAGCAGGATCAGCGATAGTATCGCCCCGCTCCATTTATGCCAGCTGAGGGATTCGGGGTTATAGCCTGGCTCCTTTGAGAGCAGCACCCCCATCAATGCCGTGAGGGCCGCCGTAAACGCCACTGAAAGTAAAAGCCATTCACCGATGTGCTCCGCCAGTCCGGAGGCTTGAAATCGTTGTTTGGGAACGATCCATACCCAGATCAGCCACAACGCGAAAAGGACAATGGGGAAATGAAGGAACAGGGGGTGCGCCCGGCCTATTACCTGCAGCAGCGGTGGTACGACCAGGCGGTCATAAAAGATCAGGAAGAAACAAAGAAGGCAATTGGCAGCAATCGTCAGGCTGCTAAGAATATTTTTCCAGTTCATGTGCATCGTTAAGCAATCAATCCGTTGACGACCTTGCCCGCCACATCGGTGAGCCGGTAGCGCCGTCCCTGGTGCTTGAAGGTAAGTTTTTCATGATCCAATCCCATAAGATAAAGTACGGTGGCATGAAAATCGTGCACGTGAACAGGGTCCCTGGCTATATTATATCCGAAGTCATCTGTTTCGCCATATACACCGGGTCGCACGCCCCCACCCGCCATCCAGACGGTGAAACAGCGCGGATGATGGTCACGGCCATAGGTATCTTTCGTAAGCTTGCCCTGGCAATAGTTGGTCCTGCCAAACTCTCCACCCCAGATGACCAGCGTCTCGTCCAGCAGTCCCCTCTGTTTCAGGTCGGAGATCAATCCGGCGGAAGCCTGGTCCACATCCCTGGCCTGCCCCTTTATTTCCAGGGGAAGATTGCTGTGCCCATCCCATCCCTGGTGATATAATTGAACAAACCGGACGCCACTCTCCGACAGCTTCCGCGCGAGAAGACAATTGGCGGCAAAAGTTCCCGGCACCATGCATTCCGGACCATACAGCTTCAGCGTATCCTCTGGCTCTTTGGAAGTGTCCGTGATCTCAGGCACGATGGTCTGCATCCGATAGGCCATCTCATATTGCTGTATCTTGGTAGCGATCTCGGGATCGCCGAATTCTTTATAGGAATCATCATTCAGCTCGGCTATCTTATCGAGCATCTTTCTCCGGTCATCCCGGGTCATGGAAGCAGGGTCGTTCAGGTATAGCACAGGGTTCTCCCCACTGCTGAACTGGACGCCCTGGTGGATGGAATCCAAAAATCCATTGGACCAGAGCTTTGAATATACCCCCTGGCCATTCCCCTTCCCTTTCGACAGAAGGACACAAAAGGCGGGCAGGTTCTTGTTCTCGCTGCCGAGCCCATAGCTAAGCCAGGAACCCATGCTGGGACGATTGCCCTGCTGCGCCCCTGTTTGAAAAAAGGTGAGCGCGGGATCATGGTTGATGGCTTCCGTGTACATGGTCTTTATAAAGCAGATATCGTCCACCACCCGGGCGGTATGCGGTAATAGATCGCTTAACCATGCCCGTGACTGTCCGTACTGATTGAACTGGAATACGGTGCCTGCCAGCGGGAACCTGGCCTGGTCAGCCGTCATGCCCGTGAGCCGCTGACCCATACGGACACTGGCGGGGAGATCCTCTCCCTGCATCTTTTGTAACAGCGGCTTATAGTCGAAGAGATCCAGTTGCGACGGCGCCCCGTTCTGAAACAGATAAATGATCCGTTTGGCCCGGGGAGCGAAATGAGGCAGTCCTGCCATAATAGATTCTTCTTCCCCTCCCTTGAACAGATCGGGAATAAGCAGGGAGCCCAGAGCAACGCTGCCGATGCCAAGGCTCAGCCTCGACAGGAATTTGCGTCGATTGATACGAAGGGCATGTTCGATGATCTCTTTTTCCATGTGCGCGTCAGGTTTTTGTGATAGCCTCTTCCAGGTTGTAAATGACTGTAGTCAGTTTCATCAGAGCAGCCGCGCTGTTCACCTCCACATTCTTTTCATGCGGATATTCCCCTTCGTCCAGGGTTTTGGCGGCATCCAGCTTCCGGCTGGTGAATTGCGCTGATTGCTCGTTGTAATAATCGACCAGCGTCTTTAGCTCCTTTTCCGTGGGCTTGCGACAAATTATTCGCCGGAAAGCCTCCGTTATCTTATCCTGTGGCGTTCCCCGCTCCAGCGACAATCGCTCGGCCAGTACCCGGGCGGCTTCCAGTACAGCAGGGTCGTTCAGCATGATCAGGGCCTGGAGCGGCGTATTGGTCTTCAGTCTTTTTATTTCGCACTGATCACGGTTGCTGGCGTCGAACATGATCATGGACGGTGGCGGCACGGTGAGCTTTATAAAGGTATACATGCCCCGCCGGTAAAGACTGTCGTGATGATCCTGCCGGTAGGTTGCCAGTACCCCCCTGCCCGAGGTCGCCGCCTCCCAAAGTCCTTCAGGCTGATAAGGCTTTACGCTGGGGCCTCCGATGGTTCGCACGAGCAATCCGCTGCTGGAGAGTACCATATCCCTTATAAATTCCGCAGACAATCTATTACGCGGTCCTCTCGACAACAAGGCATTTTCCGGGTCCCTGGCCAGCTTCCCGGGTGTTGTGACCGCGGATTGCCTGTATGTAGACGAAAGAACGATCTGTTTTACCAGCCGCTTGATATTCCACCCATGATCCATAAAATCCACCGCCAGCCAGTCCAGCAGTTCCGGATGTGAAGGCAGATCACCCTGCATGCCGAAATCTCCGGAGGTCTTTACGATGCCTCTGCCAAAGAACTCCTGCCAGACCTGGTTGACAAAGACCCTTGCCGTGAGGGGATTGTTCCTGCTGACAGTCCACTTTGCCAATCCCAGCCGGTTGCGGGGATACTGCACGGTATCGTATTTCATGACGGCAGGCAATGCATGGGGCTGTACCTCGACGCCCGGCATATCATAGCGGCCTCTTTTTAGCAAATAGGTTTTCCGGAGAGTGTCCCGCTCGCCCATCACGGACACGGACAATGTTCCCGTATCCTTATTGTACATAAAGGCGAGCAGGTTCTTTCGGTCGTTACTGTCTATGAAGAGCTTTGGCATCTTGGCAGGCTTCGATACGCCAACATCCCCTTCATAGCCGACCTCTTTGGTATTGTTGAAAAAAGCCAGCAGGCTGTAATAATCCTTTTGGCTAAAGGGATCGTACTTATGATCGTGACATTGCGCGCATTCGATGGTTACGCCCAGCATGCCCTTCCCATATGTCTTGGTCTTATCGACAAGGTATTCGATCCGGTATTCTTCCGGCACGACCCCACCCTCTTCGGTATATTTATGATTTCTGAAAAAACCCGTTGCCAGTATCTGTTCCTTAGTGGCATTGGGCATCATATCGCCCGCTATCTGCCAGGCGATAAATTGATCATAAGGCATATTTTTATTGAATGCATGGATCACCCAGTCCCTCCAGGGCCATTGCGTTCGTATATTGTCATCCTGGTAGCCGTAGCTGTCCGCATAACGCGCCACATCCAGCCAGTGTACAGCCATCTTCTCACCGTACTGGTCCGTATTCAGCAGGCTGTCAACCATCTTCTCATAGGCATGGCCATCGTTGTCGGCCAGATAACGGTCCATCATATCAAGGCTGGGCGGCAGTCCGGTGATATCCATGCACACTCTTTTTAGCAGACGCTCCTTGTCTGCGGTTGCATTGGGGGTAAGTCCCTCCGACTCCAGGCGGTGAAGGACAAAACGATCTATCTCGTTGGCCGGCCATGTCTTGTCCTGCACTTCGGGCAGCGGCGCCGCGACGGGAGGCGTAAAGGCCCAGTGCCGCTGGTATTTCGCGCCCTGTTCGACCCATTTGGTAAATAACTTTTTCTCCCGGTCGGTCAGCATTCCCAGATGCGCGTCGGGCGGTGGCATCATATAGGTGAGGTCGGAGGACGTCACTCTCTTTATAAGCTCGCTCTGGCCGGGCTTGCCGGGCACGATGGCAAAAGCGCCTTTCAGGTTCTTCAGCGGTGCGTACGCACTGTCGGCAATATCCAGACGGAGCCCCGCTTCACGGTGGCTCGGATCCGGACCGTGGCATTTGAAACATTTGTCGGAGAGGATGGGACGTATGTCGAAGTTATAGCTTACCACGTCGGGTAAGGCGTCGGAGTGCTGTGCGCTTTTGTCATGATGAAAGCAGGAAGAGATAATAGATATCCCTATCGCTATAGCGGCAAGTATCGTTCGTATTCGGACGGTCATGTTCTATTGTATGAACATGACGAATTTACAAAAAATCCTTATTCCTTGGTGTCAATCACATTAAAAATGATCCCGGACAGTTGTTCCATCCTCCGGCAGGATCATACGCCGGCTTTTACCCCCAAAAGACACAGTAATGGTCGAACGTATATGCGCCGGATTGCTGACATACAGCTTGTCACCTGACAGCAGCACCAGACAGGGTCCATCTACCCTCACATCATGCCCATGCCCAGGTCTCACAGAACCCGGCTGCCAGAAAGCACATAGCGTGACACCGTCGGCAAAACGCACCGCCTGACAGGTCGTATCATTCCGCAGGACCTTCCATAAAGGATCCCTGACAAGCGCCCCCACCTCGCCTTGCGGGCACGCCGTCACTACATATCCTGAAGAAAAAGTCTTACCCGCACGATGATATACCACCGGCATGAACACACTGTCCTTTATGAGTGTAGCAGGCTGTGACTGATTGATGGATTGCCAGGAGCCGGAAGCCTCTCCCGCGAATACGTTTAGCTTCTCCCTTCCCAAAAGAATATAGGCCAGCCCGGAATGCCACACCCATTTGTCGCCCTTCACCACGTCCCCCTGTTTGCGGCACTGATCCAGCACGGTGAATGGCTGTCCTTCGGAGAACGAGCCTCCGGCCCGTTCGGTGCTGTCGCCCCCCTGCCCTGCTATCAGACAGACGACCACACCATCGTGACAGGCCCAAAACTTTCGCGCCTTGAGCGGGTGTACGGCCGGCCCCGTCAGCGAGTGTCCCCCGGAGCCCTGCATCTCATAGTCCATCACGGTGAGCCCGCTGACACTGTCTGTCACACTTCCAACAAAAGAATGACGGACCACCCGCTCCACCCCGGGAAAGCTCGTGATCCCGGGCAGCTTGTCCCAGTACCAGACAGGCATAAGATTGAAATACTCCTTCCCATTCCGGATGAAATATGCATCCCCGCTGTTCATGAGCTTGCCTTTCCTGTTCTCTCCATTGATGGATTCAGCAGGCAGTGTCCGGTCCGAGATCGTTTTCACAAAAAAGGTGAATGGAAGACCCTGCCAGACAGCCAGGTCGGAATAAGGATAATAGCGAAAACCCCGCAACGGCTCGCCCTCACCCGACTGTCGCGCAGCGATGGCACGAAAAGCATCCGCCTGTGAAGGACATAGCTCCATGAGGTAAGGTAACGTTCCCCGCAGATCTGCGCTATGCAATGCGTCTATACGGCTCACGGATCTGTCGATGGTGCCCGGCACGGTGTTCACCCCCCTGCACATCCATTGCCAGCCCTTCAATACAAAGTCTGCCAGCAATCGGATCTTCATTTCCGGGAAAGCCCACGGCGTTCCGCTCAGCTGCCAGGCCAGCCGCACATTCGCCTCCAGAAAGGCGGCCCCATACTGGTACATCTGCAGACGCGACGCATGCTGATGAAAGCTGTAGTCAGGCTGGATGCCATCTCCCGTGGTAATATGCAACTCGCCGATCAACAGGTCCGCACATCGTCGTACCAGCGCCTCATCTCCCGTCAACGCACCATAATGAAGCCCCAGGTCCGCGCTCCATACAAGATTGGCTCCCGCCCCCGGCGCCTGCACCCGCAATTGCCTCATCACCTCCAACGCTCCTTTCTTCCTCGAAGCGCTCAGCTGATCGCCCACCAGGACGAGGATATCCCGCATGCATTGCGGCACCCCTATCTCATTATGCCACCAGTTGGGATTATGGTAACGCCGTTGCAGCCAGTGATCCAATGCCTCGTTGATCACCGTCCACCAGGTACTATCATGATAATGGCCGGACCTGGGGTCCGACCATTCCAACGCAATATCCCGGGTCCTTTTCAGGTGCGTCCATAACTGCCAGTTGGCCCGCTGCTGATCCCCATAGTCGATGTCGGGCCATTGTCGGACGGGGTCGTACAAGGCTACCACCCGGGCGGTAGAGTCTATATCCTGTCGCGGCCCGGCTAATAAATATCTTTTATATCGCGCGAGAATGCTGTCTGTCTGTACATGCCCAAATAGCTGATCCATTTTCTGCCACCGGAGCATGGCCTCTATAAAATAATAATCCGCATAGATGATGGATACATCGATGTCGGAGTTTTTCGGATGATTACCCACCCCGTGTTTTAACAGGAACCCGCCCCCTTCTCCTGCAACAGTGCTGTACGCAGGGGAAAGCAGGCTTCGAAGTATCGCCCCGGCCGTCTGCCGATAATCCCGCGCCCTGTCGGACGCTGCATATTCCGACAGCTCGATCAATGCCGAGCATAGGATCGATGCAGCCGTTACATCCCTGTCGGCACGGGGTATCCCGGGCGCATCAAAATCCCAATAAGGTATCTTGTCTTCGGGCAATCGGGGGATTATATACCCGGCAATATGCTCCGCCTGCTCCAAATACTTCCTGTCACGCGTTTCCCTATACATCATCGTATACCCATACAGTCCCCAGGCCTGCCCCCGGGCCCAGGCCGACGAATCCGCAGCACCCTGCACGGTCTGCTTTTTTAGTACAGCGCCCGTTTGCGGATCATAGATCACCAGATGATACGAGCTGTAGTCGGGCCGGAAATGGTTTTTCATCGTGGTATTGGCATGGGTAACGGCTATCTTATAAAAAGAGGTATCTCCCGTCATCCGTGTAGCTTCGGTCAGCAGCTCCAGGTTCATCATGTTGTCGATGATCACCATGAACCTGCCCGGATCGGAATTCCAGGAGCGGGTGCATCCGACCTTGTCATTAAATCTCGTTGCCAGACTCCGGGCGCTGTTTACAATCACACGCCTGTACGCACTGTCCGGCTCGATCCGCTCCGCATTGCCAAAAGAGCAATACATCATAAAACCCAGATCATGCGTGTCCTTATTATATTGCTCCTTCTGTAATACCTCCAGTTTACGACGCGCGGCTGCATACAAGGATGTATCATGCGTAACTTCGAAAAGATACAGCAGCTCGCCGGGATAGAACCCCGACATCCACGACGAGGTCTTTCCCATTCCATACCTTCCGGTACGCGGATCAAAAGTTTCGGGGAAGCTGTCCCGGGCAGTCCTCCGCATCAGCAGCTTCACCTGCTCCGCCGCCTCTTTCAAACGCAGGCTAACCTGTCTTTTCAAATTGTTGGAACCACACCCCGCCAGCCGCTCCAATTGCGCAGCATTCAGCTCAACAGCAGGATGGAAAGCCGCTCCACGCATATATTTCTCCAGGCTGTACCGTAATTGTCTGGCTGCAGGCCGGTGATCCAGATCACGCCGTATATCCGCCGACACGATCATCAGTCTTCCTTTCCCCACTCTTGCCTCTATGACTTCGGCCATCTTCCTGTTCTTCACAAAATTGTCGATCACCCGGACAATAGGATCGATGGCAGGCAGCGAATCCAGGATCATGGTCTTCGAGGAAGTGACAAGATCCCACCACTGCCAGTCGGAATACGCCTCCGTCGGAAAATCCTTCAGCGCCGGATGATCCGGCCGCATCAATAATCCCATGGTTCCGGGCTGGTCGGGAAAATGCACGGGACTCCAGAACACGGGCGCAAATCTGCCCGTAACGCCATTGAGACAGGCTGTGTCGGGATTGAACAGAACATCCTTCCCTTCCTGCAGATGATGGAGCGCATCTTCTAAAGTGCTATCAAAAACTACAGATGGCTCAATAATATGTTCCGGGTACACCCATATATTCCATTCATTCTTATAAGCGGTCCCCTTCAATCGCAGCACAACGGTCAGCTGCGCCGCCTGTTTCACGCTTCCCAGCGCAAAGGAGAAAGAACCTATCGAATGCCCATTGCCCATGGGAATATCCTGCTGCGCCAGCACACCCCCCGCTATCCGGCGGCCACCCGCCTCTTTCACCTCCCATTCAGGGACCACTCCCTTCAATACGCCCCTGCCGAAATTGGCCACTTCCGCCGTAGCCGTAAACTGCTCATTGTTGGTATAAACAGCCTTGTCATATCGGATCAACGGCACCACCGCGGAACAATACATACGATGCTGCTCCGGCGTCACCAGCCCCTTGCTGTCCCAAAAAGCATCCAGGATGCCTATGAGGGCCGTGCCCTGACCGGGGAAATCATGCAGGTCCAGCAGCTGAAAACCACTGGCGCCAGCTGTCCTCAATACTCTTTCAATTTCCTCCTTATACAACCGCGCGGCAAACTTCCCGCTGGCCCGGGTAAAGGCAGGTGAAAGACCGAGCATCCCCTTTCGCTCGAGATCCTTTCGGATGGCCTTGAAGTTTAGCGGGTCCAGCACGCCGGTGTACTTATTTATTTCCCGCATGTCGGGATAGACGGAATACTGTCCCATCTCATGTACGATCAGCGGTACAGGCAGCCCGTCTACCGCCTTGGAATAATCGCTTTTGAAGTCGGGTGGATACGTATTGAAGATCCCCTGCCCCCTCACCCATCCTTTCTTCGTATACTGCGTGATATAATAATCGTCGCCGGGCTCAGGCCATTTCCCATGACCGGCCTGAAAACTGAACGTGGTGGAAGTATATAGGTGACGCGGGTCGGCCTGCCGTAGCGTGCTTACCATCCCGTGCAGCCAGTCGAAATCCCCTGTCAGCTCATTGCCCATCGACCAGAAACAAAACGAAGGATGATTGCCATACTCCCGGCTGATACGGAACGCCTCTTCCCGCAGGAACCTGTTCATGGCCGTATCCTTTCCGGCATTGTTGTTCCAGAGCGGCAGCTCGATCTGCAGATAGAATCCCATGGAATCTGCCACCTCGAAGGCCGCCGCGGGGGGACACCACGAGTGGAACCGCAGATGGTTCAGTCCATAGGATTTGGCCACGGTGAACTCTTTAAGCCAGCCGCGGCGATCCATCGGCGGATGTCCTGTCAATGGAAATATATCGCACTCCAGCGTTCCCCGAAGGAACATACGACGGCCGTTGATCCACAGTTCGCTATTCTTATTGTCAAGTGCACGCATGCCCCAGGTGGTATGAACAACATCCTTGCCGTGGCTGGTCGTCAGCGTCGCGCGAACGGTATACAGAGTAGGAGCAAACTCATCCCACAGCTTGCTGTCGGGAAGGGAAATAATCTCTTCCATAGTAGTCTGTCCCTGCAACAGCGTTACATCCTTCTGCCGGCTGGCCACCACATGCCCGGCCCCATCCAGCACCTGCAACAACAGCTGCCCTTTACCCTCATTCACCGGCACATCCAGCACCGTGGCGACTCTTATCTTTTTCTCCTGCTCCATGGGATACACCTGTACGGAGCCTATATGCTCGGGACTCCGCGCTATCAGGTCTATCTTCCCGAGAATGCCATTCCATATGATCTGTGTCTCCTCCGTATACGAATGCGCCATATCCCGTATGGAGATATCATACTGCTTGCGATTGTCCACCCGGATGACGATACGATGCCTGCCCGGCGTCAGCAGCGCACCCAATTCATAATAATGCGGAGTGGTAAGACTTTCACGTCCCCCCGCCTCCCGGCCATCCACCCAGACATGACTGGTCCATAACACCCGCTCCAATTCCAGCGTAATGCTCTTCCCGGACCAGTCCCGCGGTATATCCACCTCCCGCTCATAGGACGCAGGACCTATATAAGTGTGTTTACGGGTCAGGTGCAATAATACCTCTCTTGTCAGCTTTGCATCCGTAAGCGCAGGCGGGTCGCCGATGCCCGCATCATCCAGGGTCCCAGGTAAATGAACCCGTGCGTCAGAGGACTGTCCGTACTTAACGTCCCATTGCCCCGCCAGTGAGATCACCTGCTGCGCCGACAGCCTCCAACAAAAGAAAAATATCAATAAGACCGTGCCCGCGTATTTCATATCTGACTTTTAATTTCTATCATTTTCAAATGCGTCCTTGCTCCAAAATGCATATTATCCTTCTCCAGCACCTTCTCCAGACAGGCAGCGGCTTCCTCTTTGTTGCCCAACCCCAGGTGGCCCAGCCCCATCATATAATAACAATGTGCCTGATGCCGCGCCGTCCCATCGTCTTCGAAGATCAGCAGATCCGGAAGAGACACCGCAAAATAATCGATCTTAACCTTATCATCCAGGTGATGCCGTCCATATGCAAGAAGACCTTCAAATATCTGACGGGCCTTCGGGGATTCGCCTGTCTTCTCCCAGGCCAGTCCCTGATAAAAGATCTTATCCGGCTGCTGGTCGTTGTAGAACATAGCCGCCGTGGGCTCGGATGATCCCTCCGTCGCCTTTTTGAAACAGGCCTCCGCCTCCTCCTCACGGGATTGCCCTTCCCAGGCCATCCCCATCCAATACCAGATATCGTTCTCACGGGCCCCATACAACTTTCCCTCACCCAGATTATAGGGATATGCCCGGGCCTGTTCCAACAAAAGAACAGCCTTCTGATACGCTCCATTGCGGATCTGCCGCTTGGCCGTCTCTACGAGGCTGTACACATACTGCCCCGATACTTTTCCTTCGCCCCCTTCCCAGGGATGGAATTGCCGACGCATGATCATATCGTAAGCCAGATCATGTTTTCCTAAAAAGTTATATAATGCAGCCCGCTCCAGATAAAGATCATCCCGCTCCATCACCGCAGACA
This sequence comes from Puia sp., assembly GCA_035546735.1. GTDB lineage: Bacteria > Bacteroidota > Bacteroidia > Chitinophagales > Chitinophagaceae > Puia. Next base: position 11,224 of record DASZWE010000118.1, on the reverse strand, counting down.
GATGCTCCTCCAGGAACTCCATCCGGGCGACCACAGGCTTCAAAAGCCGCCGGGACAGCTGATCCAGCTCCATCAATACACGTGCATCGGTGGTGTCCAGGGAAAAAGCCTTCATATACAATTGATAGGCTTTTCTTTCATCCCCGCGCTTATTGTAGTATGCAATGCCAAGGTTGCGCAACACCGTTGGGAAAGCAGCATCTCTCGCCGCCGACAGTTCCCAGGCTTCGATAGCGTCCTCATATTGCCTCTTCGCATACCATAAGTTTCCCAGGTAATAGGGCGCCCTTGCATCCCTGCCAGCCTGCGTGGCAAAACGCAGCACTTCGATATCTTCCAACCTGTCGGGAAAACAGACGCCTACATCCGCCGAAGCCCCTTTCTCCAGGCATACCCCCGCGGCCGCCTGATCTCCCCGGCAATGATGCCACCATGCCATATAATACCATGCCATAGGATAGGCGGTCTTTTCATGCTCGCCAAGATATAGTTGCATAAGCCCGATAGCCTCTTCATACAACCCCGCCGCGGCGTAGTCCAGCGCGTATTCGATATAGTTCTGTACCTCTCCTCTCGCCAGCAACCGCAACCGCTGAAGGGGCTCACGGGCAGCATCCCCCTGCCCAAGGAGCAGTTTGACAAGATGCTGCTCAAAATAGATGGTCAGATTGAACTCATCCAACGCAAGCACCTTCGAGCAATATTCCAAAACCGGCTGATACCACCCCATCTTCCGGAGGATCATCACCTTTAGGGCCTTTGCCTTGGCGTTACGCGCATTCCTGTCCAGACAACGCCCGACATGCTCCAGCGCCTTATCCCAGTCGCCACGGGCCACATCGATCCTGGCCAGCGTAAAAAACGCGACATCCTGCCATGCGCTGCTCCAGCATGCCTTGGACAAGGCGTCGTATGCTTCTTCCATCCGGCCTTGATAGTACAGACACAGACCCAGATTATAGTAAGGTTCCCCGTCATAGGGGTTCGGATTACGGCTGGTCAGGGTCTCGATAGCCTTCCGAAAATACGGCTCCGCCTTCTTGAATTGGCCCCTGCGCAGGGACCATACACCCAGCGCATTGTTGTTACGCACGTCACCTGCGTCGCGTCGCAGCGCTTCCCTGTAATAGGGCAGCGGACTATACGTAGCATGCCGGTATTGCTCCAGATGCAGCCCCGTCAGGTATAGCTGCTCATTGTTCTCCACCTTCTCCGGCGGCAATGCCGCCTTTGCCGGCTCGGGATGATCCTCGCGCTGATTTTTCGCGGGTTCATAACGCAACAATTCTTTTCCCTTCCCATCGACGATGACGAGTACAGACGCAGGCCCGAACACCCGGGTATAGATCTTCTCCGGGCTGACATCGAACACCTCCCGGGCTACGATCTCATCACCTTCCAGCAGGCGCAGCACCAACCCGGTCTTCGTTGAAGTAGCAAATATTTTCACCTCCCACTCACGGGTCGTCTCCTCCACAGCCACCAACAGGTCCTTCGTCGCATTCTTCACCATACCCAATTCCCGGTAAGGCATAAAATACTGTACGAATGACTTCTCCTCATAGGGCATCAGCCAGGTAAAATCAGGCTGGTTATCCGTAAACACGCCGGTCATCAGCTCGATATACGGTCCATCCTCATCCGTAAGATTCCTGTCCCATGCCTGGCCAAAATCACTGTGCCCCCATGTCCACTGTTTCTTCCCCGGCGAGACATGATGATCCGCCACATGCAGCACACCGGCCCTCGTATCGTGCTCATACCCTCCCATAAAATCATATTGGCTCCGGATGGCCATATAGGACGTGGGCACAGGGATGTTCCTGTACCGGCTGATATCCGTCCCCGGCGAATAATCCACCTTGTAATAGGTCCCCGTGGCAATGGGAAAGGTCGATACATCCCGCTTGCCATGATCGAATACCGCATGCACATCCGGTGGGAATACAGACTGATAGTCGTCGTTCACCTTCACGGCGGGATTGGCCCACCACAAAAAAGTCTGAGGCAACGGCGTCCCGTTATAAAGTTTTGCGCTTATTTCCAGGTACGCCTTATCCGGATGAAGCGTAAATCCTGCGAGACACCGGGTATGGGTCATACGCTCCACTTCATTGATCCAGACCGTGGCGCTCCCATCCTCCTGCTGACTGATGGAATGATCCACCGGTGAAAAAGTGCTGGGCCGGTGATGCTGCGGCCAGTTGAATTCAATACCGCCCGAGATCCAGGGACCACAAAGTCCCACCAGCGCCGGCTTGATCACCTGGTTGTAATAGATAAAATGACGCTGCCCTATCTTGTCATACGCCATCTGCACTCTCCCGCCCAGTTCCGGCAGGATCATGATCTTTAAAAATTTGTTCTCCAGGAACAAGCCCGTATAAGCGCGATCCGTCCGCTGGTCATGGATCTTTTCGATGACAGGCAGCGGATACACAACCCCGCTGCTACCCTGGTATACACGTTTCTCAAAGAACATAGGGTTCTTGTCCGGAGCACCGGTCCGGTAAGTTGGAATGATCACCTGCTCCTGCCATACACGTACTGAAACATCGCTCATATAAACTTCTCTTTTTATGGTCTAAAGTACTTCATTATTTCCGCCGCTATCAACGCATGTCCCATAGCGTTAGGGTGGTTGGATTGCGCCATATAGGCGTGTATGTCCTTCCCCTGCTCTTCTATTTTTTTGAACTGACTATAGCTGTCCGCCACCCCGATGCCATACTTCGCGGCCAGCTCTTTTATCATATCCGCAAACTGCTCCAGCTCATTGTGCGGCTGCAGCAATGGCACATTCACATCGGCCGACGGGGTCATCAGAATGACAGGTATACCCTTCCGCAAGGCCTTTTGGATCATCTCCTCCATATTCTTCCGGGCCTGCTCCAGCCCTATCTTCCTGTCATTGAGCGCATAGTCGATAAACAGCACATCGGGACGGTGTATCAGCACATCCCTGTCGAAGCGTTGCGCCCCCTGTGTGGAATTCTCGCCGCCAATGGCAGTGACAATGACGTTGATCACGGCATACGGATACAGCTGCTTCAGATCCCGCAACACCTGGTAGGGGTAGCTGTCGAACGTATTGACATCCGGCGTCCTGCCATAGCCGGCCGGCACGGAATGTCCATGGAATACCAGGTTGACGGTCCTGTTATTCGGCCATTTCTTTTGCAGCTCCAGCTTAACTTTCGCCAGACTGAGGGGTCTGACAAACAACGTATCGATCATCTCTGCCGGCAAACTGTCTTTCGGATCAAAGGAAGCTCCCGACACATATTTTTTCAGACTGTATAAGAACTGCGCCGCCACAGGCCGGTGGGCAAGATCATCCCGCAGGTCGATGGCCGATACCAGCAGGCGTCCCTTCCCTACCTTCGCCTCCCACACCAGCCCTATCTTATTATTATGATTCCAATCCGGGATCATTTGTACCAAAGGACGAAACCCGGCAGGCATACCATCCAGCACCATGGGCCTGGAATGACGCACCAGGTCCCACCACTGCCAGTTAGAATGGAATTCTGTAGGGAAAAAGGCAAAAGCAGGATGCTGCGGATCACACAACACGCCCAATAAGTCAGGAGGCATTCCCGACCACACCGTGTTCCAGGATATCCCCGAAAACACCGGGCTGGCTTTCGAGCGGATCATGGACGTATCTGCCAGCAACAGCACCTTCGCGCCCTGTTGCAGCTGACGCTGCACTTCATCGTTCCATTCATATGCAATGGTGACACCTGAGGTATCTACCGATGGCAATGCGTGAGGATACACCCATATCTTCCATTCATTGCTAACATCGGCGCCCGACAGGCTCATCCGGAATGTAAGCTCACAAGCCTGCGCCACACGATCCAGCGGTATGCGCAGACTATCCAGCCGGATGGGGCTTCCGAGTCCAATGTCCATCGCCTTCGTTCGTCCCGACGTATATACCTTTCCATCCGCATATTGCAGCGACCAGCGGACAACGGCCTTCTTCAACGGCCCTCTGCCGAAATTGGCAAACTCCATCCTGCCCGTAAAGACCTGGTCATTGGTCCAGGTAAAAGAAGACGTCCGCAGCAAGGGCACCATCGCCGATTGGAAATGGATCCACTCCTTGCCGGAAGTATACGGCTTCGGGTCCCAAAAATCATCCACCACACCCACAGGCGCCGTGCCTTGTCCGGGAAAGTCATTCAATTGCAGTAAATGATAGCCTCCCATCCCCGGCGTCCGTAAATAAGACTCGATCTCTTCTTTCTTTTGAATGACCTGGAATTTCCCCGAAGCCGTTGTAAAAGCCGACGCCAGATCCAGCATATGATGATCCCGGAGCGACTCGCGGAAAAGCTCGTAGTTGAAAGGTTTCAGCACACCCGTGTATTTGGGCAGCTGGTCAAACCCTGGATATACACACCATTGCCCGATCTCATGGGTGATCATGGGTACCGTAAATTTCTGCACATACTCCGAGTAGTCGTAATTTGTATTCAATGGCGCTACATTAAATCGCCCCTTCAGCCCCTCTTTCCAGTGCTGCGGACGTGCGCCATAATAGTCGTTGTATTGATTGCCCGCGACCACCGGATACCCGGAGCCGCCGGTGTACAGGTGACGGGGATCTTTTTTCCATTGATCGAGTAAGCCGGACAGGAACGCATTCACGGAAGGTCCCACCAGCTCATTACCTTCACAGAACATGGTAAAGGAAGGATGATTGCCGTACTCCTTTAGTATTCGGGCCGCCTCTTGTTGAAGGAATTCATCTGCGGCCGCGTCCTTGCCGATATTGAACCGCCAGTCACAGTTCTCTACCTGCAGATACATGCCCGCCTCATCCGCCGCGTCAAAAGCCGCCTCCGGCGGACACCAGGAATGGAAGCGCATGGCGTTCAGCCCATAATCCTTGCAGACCTTGAAGATATGCCGCCATGCCTCCAACCCCATCGAGGGATAGCCGGTCAGCGGAAATTCTGCGGAATTCACCGTGCCTCGAATAAATATCGGAGAGCCGTTGATGGTAAATCTCGTACCATTGGTCCCCATCTGCCGCATACCGAAGACAGCGTCCGTCACATCATCACCCAGCCGGATCGACAGCCGGTACAAGGCGGGATTGAATTCATCCCAGGTCAGGATCTTATCACCGAGGTAGAGACTGGTATCCACCACAAGCAGCGAGTCCCGCCCCGAGTAAGGGATCGTCACTGCAGGAACAACTACATGCTCGCCAAGCGACACCGAACAATGGATATCTCCTTTGACGACCCCGGCCGGATGAACAATGACAATATGCAGCCGCACCTTATGGGCCGTCACATCCGGATAGACCTGCACCTCCCCGATATGTACAGGATCCAGCGCCTGTAACTCCATTCTTCCAATAATGCCGTTCCAATCTGTCTGTGTCTCCTCGCTCAGGGCATGGGTGAACCCTATGTCATAAAGCTTGCTATTGTCCACACGGATACGGATACTATTGTTCTCACCGGCATGTACCAGCGAACTTATATCATAGACGTGCGGCACAGAGAGACTTTCCCGCCGTCCCACCTGCTTGTCATTGACCCACACCTCCGTCTCCCAGTGCGCCCTTTCCAGGTACAGGCGGATGTATTTCCCTTTCCAGTCGGCTGGTACATACACCTGCTTTTCATACCAGGCCGGTCCCTTGTACTCATATTCACGGGTCAGCCGCAGCGACGTGCCGCCCTGTGTCCTGGTCCCTTTTCCGGCCTGGTCGGTGGAGCCGGGCAGCGTGATATCCTCCGGCAGGCGAGGTAAGAGCTGCACCCCATTACTGCCCACCCCCGTAGACAGTGGATCCAGCTTGAACCGCCATATACCCGCAAGGGACAATGTCCGGTCCCGCTGCCCGACTGCACTTCCCCATGTGAGACACGCAGCCACTATCAGCACACTAACAAAAACTTTTTTACAATTCATCATCTTATTGATACGTTCCCGTCAAAGTTACAATTGCTTTGGGCGCAATGACGATACTTCCCGGAGCCGTCTGCGAACGCTTCAGGCTATTGCTCCCATCCGTGAGATATTCGTCCAGTTTCGTCACCCCATTCACACCCGACAGCTGCAGGGTCGTCTGCTGGGACGAGACATTCACCGCCACGATCACCAGCTTTTTGGATGTCTCATCCTTATACGCGGACACCATCAGCGATCCCGCGGCCGTCACCGGATTTTCCAGCCCCTGCACGACAGCCGACACCCGCTTCATACCGGGGCGGATGAACCGGGAATAGTTGCCCAGCGACCACAGCTGCTTCGAGTCCAGCACCGTGCCGTCCTGTTTGCAATTGTCCACATTGATATTCCCGGAAGGGTCATTGATATACACCAGCCCGTCGCTGTAATTATACGGACTGACGGCCAGCCACCACTGCCAGGAAGTAACATTCGCTATCGTAAGATCATGATGAATGGTCTTCGCTACATAGAGTCCATAGTCGATGCTGGTGGTACGTGGGCTGCCGTTATATATATTGCAGATATTCCCAAGGATGCCAAACTCCGATTGCCACGCCTCCAGCGTAGGGTCCACCTGCTTCATCTTAGTAGCCACCTGCTGCCGGATATTGACTTCGTTGTCATCGGGACAGGTCGTGTAATAGCTGTGGGAAGATATCGCATGCTGGACATTCGAAAGATTACCGATATAATATCCCGAAGTGGAGTTGAACCATTGATTGATCTGGTCCCCCCTGCCGTCAGTATTCCTGCCATACAGGAAGTCCCACTGACCCGCCTCTCCCACCACCGCTTTGGAGGACGGCGCTTTGCTGGCCAGGTCCGCGGACAGCAGCTTCACTAAGTCCGATACTTCGGAATTCTGTGCCTGGCTGCCTTCCTGCGCAGCGCCGGTGGCAGATCCCCAGGCCCATTGCGGCTCGTTGACAGGACTGATATAATCAAATCCAAAATGTGCAGCCACCTGCGCCAAAAAGTCTGCATAGTCGCCCATCCGGCCGTCTGCAATATTGAGACTGGTGGTGCCGCTGCCATTGAAGGCCCGGTGATTCTTTGTCATCCACACAGGAGGCGACAAGGCGAAACCAAGACTGTACCTGACCCCGCGCTGCCGCGCGGCCTGGAGGAACCATTGCCCGCCAGCCTCCTTATTCCAGTCATAGGTGCCGTCCGCATTCAGGAAGCATTCTTCCCGCCGCCAGTCCGTGGCGATCTGGCTGGTATCACCCTGCTCGAAGCTGCCCGCGCCGATGTTCATCCTCCAAAGGGAAAGCCCGATACCCTTGGGACTGCCATCCGCCGACGTGTCCATGCTGAAGAGCAGATCCGCGATCTTATTCTTTTTGCCGTCATCGGCCCATTTGCCGATGAACTTGCACGTCCATCCATCCGAAGCGCCAAAGCTGTGTATGGTCTGCTGCGTCTTGCTCAGATCTATGGTAAGGGTCTGTTTCGTCTGCTTCTGGTTACAGGTGTCTACACCATTGTAAAAACAGCTCTGCCCATCATCAGGTGGCGGCAACGCCTGGCCGGATTTCTTACACTCGCCCGTCAGCATGGCCGCGGGCAGGAACAAGGCGGTGAGGAGCAGATAGTGAATTCTCTTCTTCATCAAAGTAACGGTTTTAATTATACCCCGGATTTTGTTTTATGACGCCGCCTGACACGACGATCTCGCTATTGGGCACCGGCCACAGCGAGTGAACAGCCGGATCGAAATGAATGCCCTTGTTCTGCGGCTCCAATAGGTTGTTTGTCTCGTAATAGTCCGTGCTGGTCTCGGTATTGTATTTTACAAAGCTGCCGTTGGGACCTAAGATGCTGTTGATAACAGGCTTGCCGCTCTGATCCTTCCACCGGCGGATATCATAAAGCCTGTCGCCTTCGAAAGCCATCTCCAGCCTTCTCTCGGTCCTCACCGCATTGATCAGGTCCCATCCGGTAAGGGACATGTCCGTTGTCAGGCTTACCCTGTCCCGCACAGCTTTCAGCGATGTCAGCGCGTCAGCCGTCTTGTTTTGCATAGCGCAGGCTTCGGCATGGATCAGCAGCACATCGGCGAAACGCAAAATAATATCGTCACGGCCATACAACCCATTGGCGGGACGCTGCGACTTGGGCACATACCATTTGCGGGAGAATCTCCCCGACTTGGACTGATTGGCAGGATAGCCACCGCCGTTGAAGCTGTTGTTATTCGGATCGCCGGCAACAGGCTTGCCCTGACGATTGATGGTCCACACCATCCGGATGCTGTCTCCCTGCGCGATATAGGCATTCTCCAGGTCGCTCGTAGGACCATAATAACCCCATCCACCGTCCGCAACGGCATTGATCATGTACTGCGCGCTGGAAGGCAGTGGCGGGTTCTTGGAAGACCCGCACTGGACCTCGAAAATAGACTCCTGCCCATTCTTATAGTTATAATCCCAAAGGTTTCCGAAACTGGTCTCCAGTGAATAGTCGCCCATGGAGATCACCTGCTGCGATGCAGCCTCCGCATTCGCCCAGTCCTCCTTATAGAGATAGACCTTTGCCAGCAGGGCCAGCGCGGCGCCGGATGAAGCCCTCGACTTATCCTGGGCGGAATAGGCGGACTTGCGGGGCAGGACGGCAGCACAGGCTTTCAGGTCGCTGATGACCTGGTCATACACTTCATCCACCGTATTGCGGGGAAGATGCGTATTGGCGGGATAGGTCTTCAGCACCAGCGGAACGCCTCCATAATTACGCACCAGGTCGAAATAACACCAGGACCGCAGGAATTTCAGCTCGGCAATAAACCGCGACTTGCTGGCCGTATCGATGGGGGCGCTTTGTATGCCTTCGATGGTATTATTGAAAATGCCAATGCCTTTATACAACATGATCCACTGGTCCTCACACCGGTCATTCCCCGCATCCAGCGTATACTGGGCCACCGCATCGTAAGTGGCATGCGTGGATTGATACGTATTGCTGATCCAGGCATTGTCACTGGCAGCTTCTCCGGCCAGGTATCGCCAGTTGAATATCTGCCACCAGCTGTCCCAGTCGATGTACCGGTAGCATACCTGTGTGGACGTATTACACTGGTCCAGGTTGGTAAAATATTGTGTTGTCTGTACGGAAGTGCCGTTATTGTCCACGTCGAGCAGCGACTTCTGACATCCGCCCATCACCGTCAGCAACACCAGACTGCCCGTCCAAAAAAGAAATTGTCTCATATTGATTATGTTTAGCAGCAAAAGATTATAAAGAAAGATTGATACCCACCAGGTACACCCGTGAAGGCAGCGCCTGGAAATTGTCCACGCCATTGTAGCCTACCGTGTTGTACCAGGGCAGGTCCGGGTTCAGACCGGGATATTTGGTGACAGTGAAAAGATTTTGAACAGAGGCGTACAACCGCAGATTGTTCACCCCCTTGATCCAGTGCGGGAAGGTATAGCCAACCTGCATAAGGTTGCACTTCACAAAGTTGGAAGTCGCCAGGAAGAAGTCGGACATCTTGCTGAAGTTGCCGTTCTGATCCGGGTAGCGCAGGATGGGGAACTTATTGCTGGTGCCTTGTCCATGCCAGAACTGATCTGCCAGCCCCGATTTGAAATTCATATGCCCCGTAGGATTCATGTTCAGCAGATAGCTCTGGAAATATTTGGCGCCGAAGGAGCCGTAGAACTCCGTCCGGAAGTCGAAGGGACCATAGCTCAGGCTGATGGTAAGATTGCCCGTGAACTTCGGCCAGGGAGAACCCAGATCTGTAAGATCATTGTTGTCCAGCAAGGTATCGTTATTGATGTTCTTATATTTCAGATCACCCGCCTTGGCCTTTGGCTGCAGCCTCGTTCCATTCTTGTTGACATAAGCCGCCGCCTCCGCATCCGTCTGGAACACACCGTCCGTAACAAAGCCGTACCAGGCGCCGGGCTCATGTCCCTTGGTCAGACGGCTCCTGCCGGTGGAGATGACGTCGTTGGCTTCACGTCCCACGATAGGGTCTTGTCCCGCCAGGTCGTCCACAATGGACTTCGAGTGGCTGACAGTAAGATTGATATCCATATGCAGCTTGCGGGTGATATTCTCTTTGTATCCCACCGAGAAATCCCATCCGTTGGTGGTCATCTTCGCCACATTGGCCAGTTGCGTGGGGTAATATCCCTGCGGATAGCCCAATATATAGTCCACCGTAATATTCTCCAGCAGATTGTTGGGATTACGCACATATTTCTCCGCCGTAAAGTTCAGCTTGTTGTCCAGCAAAGTGGCCTCCAGTCCAAACGTGTAGTCTTTTTGGACTTCCCACTTGATGGCCGGATTAGCTATCGTGCCGGGAACATAGCCGGATACCACGCCGCCCGTGGCGGTAGGATACGTCGTATTGTTCAGATAGGTGATATAGGCCCCGGAGCTGGGGGGCAGGTTGCCACCGGATTTTCCCCAGCTGGCGCGCAACTTCAGGTAATTGATCACACCCGGCTTGATATTTTTAAAGAAGGACTCCTCCGACAATATCCACGCTCCCGAGATGGTAGGAAAATACCCCCAGCGGTACAATGGATTCACCAGCGAGGAAGCATCCGCACGCATGGTCCCGGCGAGATAATATTTCTGTTTGTAGTTATACCGTACCGATCCAAAGTAGGATACCATGTTCCCCCAGGGCGCGGCGCCGGGCTGATAGGAACCGCTGCCACCCGTGATCGTGCCGGTGGCGGCGGAAATATATTGGGAAGAAGGATCGTCCACGGCAATGGCCGTGGTGTCCGAGCGGGCGGCGCTGGTAGCCTTGACGATGTATTTATCGGTGCTTTCGCCCGCCAGCACGTCGATGGAATGATCCCCGATGGAGATTTTATAGTTGGCCGTATTGGTGATCTTCCAACGGGTGTATAAAGAGGTGGAAGAGCTGAGCGAGCTGTTCAGATTATAGGAATTGGGCGCTAAAAAGTATTTCGGCGTATAATTATTGGACTGCCCGACATTCACAAACCCTTCCACCGTGCTCTTGAGTACCAGGTTTTTGATAGGCGTAATTTGAAGATAGACGGAATAATTCGTTCCAAAATAATCGTTCTTGTTAAAGTTCGTCACATAGTTGAAGGCGGGATTCGTAATACTATTGAACGCGCTGCGGTTGGGTTGGCTGTAATAAGGATTGAACGCCGTATAGTTCATCTTGACGCCCGAAGCCTGGATGGCCCTGTACACCGAATCCGTCGACTTGAATGGCGCCGTGGTGGGGTCCATGGAATAGGCGGCA
>DASZWE010000117.1:0-5751 GCA_035546735.1 Puia sp. | reverse complement strand
GGTAGGATACGGCAGTAACGAAGAGACTTCTTGGGTGGAAGACGAGAGTAATGGGGGGACCAGGGGTGCGGGAGACGGGGGTGATGGAAGGGCAAGTGGGACGGGGAACGAGGAAGATATCAGAGGGGTTGATGGGATAGGATACGGAGGAGATGTCAGACAGTTGGGTGGTCCGGGAGACGATGGCTGCGGACGGGTAAAACATCGGGCGGGAGGGCCTGGGACGGATAGAGGACGGAGTATGGAGAGAAAACGGCGCATGGAAAAAGAATGGGGCACGAAAAGAGAACGGCGCATGGGGAGAGAACGGAATATGAGAAGAGAACGAGGTATGCGGAGAGAATGGAGCATGGAGAGAAAACGGGGCTTGGAAAGAGGAAGGGACGTTGGATCGGATGTTAGACGGCCCGGTGGGCCGGGTGTTGAGCTGGCCGAAGGGCGGAGCAAATGACAGCATGGCAAGTCCAGTGGTCAGCAGCAAGAGCAGAAGCGAGTGGGTTTTATTCAAAACTAATATCATAGTGACGATGGTTATTTGTGCTTTTCTTTCAAATATCTTTTTGTTTCTTCCGGATAGACGGTGATATAATGCGTGCGCATGGAGGCGGGTGTCGGTGCGTTCTCGCCCTGCTGCAGGACCATGATGGCCTTCGAGGTCAATTCCGGCATGTGACAGTCGATGCAGTTGCTGGAAATATTATATTTTTCCTTGTTCTTTAATTTGCAAAAGTTGTTATGTTCGGGGTTATGGCAATTCATACATCGAGCGGAAAATACGGCCAGCATGCCTTCTTCGTTGCGATGCGGGTTATGGCAGGTGCCGCATGTCATCTGGCTGCCCTGAAAGCATTTACTGGATACCAGTAATCCATATTGATTCCCGTGTACGTCTATGGCATGCGGGTCGGTGGTATCCCGGGGCAGCTGGAAAAATTGTGCTAGTGTATCTCCCGGCATAAAGCTAAAAGACGGCCTTGTCTTTACCAGTCCGCCGCCGTGGCACAGTCTGCACATATCCATGTTCTGTTGTCTGCTGAGCTTGCCAGTATTTATAATAAAACGGGCTTGTTTTTCCTGCGGGTTGTCCTTATGGAACGCTATGTGCCGGGCGCCGGGGCCGTGGCATTTTTCGCAATCCACGCCATAAATGATGTCCGTCCGGGAAAACTCTTCGTTTTCGACGCCATTAGATGTCTGCAGGCCTTCGGGACTCCTTCCTGACGCTCCTGCATCGGAGATCTTTTGAAACCAGGTGCTATGGCATTCGAGGCAACGGGAGGTGATCGGCCGATTGAACCGGGCTCTATTGATGTACCCGGGACTGTTTGTCCACTGATCCAGGGGCGTAAAGTATGAGATGGGGAGCTGAAACAGCTTATTGTCTTCCCAGTACAAATAGGTTTGTCCTCTTTTGCCTGAGCCGGTGGTTATGTCGATGGGCGCTGCGAGGTTTTCTTTCCCATTGATATAGTCGACCTGGTACATGCGGCCATTCCTTCTCGCCATGGCTATGTATTCACTTTCGCTGAATTGAAATGTATTTCTTCCGTCTGCGAAGCTGCCCCTGACATTGCTTTCACCGGCAGGTTCCGATGTATGATAGTGGGCGGTATGGATATGTGTTTCATAAATATCCTTGTGACAGGAGGCGCAGGCCTGGCCGCCCGCGAATTCGCTGTATTGTACCGGTGGAGTGGCTGCCCTGATAAACAGGAATCCCACCACGCCAATGGCGCATATGACCCATAAAGACCTATGATAAAATGCGCTTATCATACTATTATTCAACGTTCTCTCCATTCGCTAGAGTCCTGGTCCCTGAAAACCCAGGTTTTTCATTCCCGCCCTGACCTCGGGACAACTCATAAATAAATTCCACAGCAGTCCGCTGCGATAGTTTTCGATCATCACGATCTCGGGTCCCTGGTCGATGGCAAGGAAGTCACCGTCAAACCAGATAGTGGTTAAATTAAAAGCATCTGTAAAACCATACTCTCCCCAGAGCTTGTCGCCCAGCTTATAATAGAAAAATCGGATCGCATTCATGGATTCAGCCGGTGTATAGGGTAATGAGGCAACGGCGGCCGTAGGAGTGATCACGCCGTCGTCATTGTCCGGGGCATGTGCAGCGTAGCCGCCCTGCTCATCACTGGCTGTCAATCCCCAGCAACTGCTGCTATAGCCGTTGTAGTGTTTGGGGTTGTCGACGCAGTAAAGGTAATTAATTCGGGCGTGCGCCGTATCCTGTGTCCAGTAGTCGGCATAGGCGTCGGCGAGTCCATGCGGGTCGATACCCAAAAACGAATAATGTGCAAAGAAGAGGGGGCCGCCCTTGTCGGGGCCCAATGGAAGCGTTATACCGTAAAAAGACCGGCCATTCGCCATGGCGCCATTACGGGCCCAACCATTGGTGTAAACGCTATTCGGGATGGGGTTGGTGGGGGAGCTGGCGGCAAGCACATAGGTGATGAGGGCTTCGTTCCAGCCGGTGACAGCGGCATTGACAGCCCATGCATAGTCCGGGCTCCAGTTCCAATAGAGTATGTTCTGCCCCCCTTGTCGGTACCAGTTCCAGTCTACGGCGTTGTAGAGGTCGTTGATCTTGTTGCGGAGGCTGATCTCTCCGGCATCGGTGGTGCTGTTAAAGTATTGGCGTGCGCACAGGAGGCCCTGTAGCAGGTAAGCGGTCTCTACGATGTCGCCTCCATTATCCTGTGTACTAAAAGGCACGGTAGCACCGGTGGCGCCGTTCATCCAATGAGAAAAGGCGCCGTGGTAACGTTGTACTTTTGTGCTGTCGGAAAGAAAGTCAACCATGGTCGTCAGACGGTCCAGCGCCTGGGCGCGGGTAATGAAATTACGTTGCACGCCAACCAGGATCGCCATGACACCAAAGCCGGAGCCACCGGTGGTAACGACGTCTCCGGAAGCTCTTTCCCTTGCCAGCCCCGAGGTGCTGTTGGCAAAATCCCAAAAGTATTTAAAGGTCTGCTGCTGGATCAGGGTGAGCAGGGCGCTGTCGGAGATGCGCGGGAATTTATCGGTGGAGTCGATAGCCGTTATGAACTGAAAATTGCCGACCGTCCCAAGATATATACCCTGCTGTGATTTGAGGTTCGTAGTGAACGCGAAGCTGTATTTTGAAAGGGGCTTTAGTTCGGCGCCCGGCTGGATCACGATCGTGCTATCCCCCATCTCATAGGTGATGGTACAGGTGACGGCAGTACCGGAATTATCCTTTAAATAAAAACCGCTGCCCAGGGTGCTTTGATCAATGGGAGATGTGAAGTAGGCTTTTATGACAGGGGAAAGGCTAACGGCGAATGATGGGGACCCGGGAGTGTTGCCATTCAAGGTGACTTTACTCAGATTGAATGGACGTGGCGGTGGCGTTACAGTGCCGGAGGATGAGTGCTTAGAACACCCCGCCACCAGCATCGCACCTATCATAAATAATCCGAGTGGGCGCTTCATACTATCACTTTATTTATGTTGTAAGAACAAGAGGCTATCATTATTTCTTGCGGCTACGAGGATATTCCCATATTTAGCCGTATGCAGCCACTTCAAATCCCGTACCTCTCCACTGACATCCGAAAGCATGCCGCGCTCGTCAAACCGGGCATTATGCGTATCAAATGTGAATATGGTGGGGCATAAAGCATCATACTTGCCCTCGTATGGCCGGACCCCATAAAAATTGCCGCCGGCCAGGTAGTTTGCATTGTTATTCCCCGGCAACTGTGCAAAAGAAAATACAGGGGCCTGCTGCAGCCCGTCCGGCAGGTCCTTTCTTGTGAAATTTCCCTTACCGTCGTTGAGAAAACAGGATGAGCTGAGGGTCTCCGCTTTGAGGTCAATATAATTCCTGAACAGGTCATAAAAGATATATTGCACATCTTTTCCCGCCACTTCGCTGTAGGTGAGGTAATATTTTTTTAAGACCGGTATCTCGCGTTCCAGTTCATCCTTAGCCAGAAAAGGATATTCTTTGCCATCGACGGTGTAGCACATCAATTGTTCGACCGTACCATTGCCATCAAAATCCTTGATATATAATTTCAACGGCCCGTCCTTGCCCGCCCATAGTTTGGAATTGTGTCCCCAATTGCCGGCCAGCAGGTCGGGGTTGCCATCCCCGTTGACATCCGTTGCCAATAGGGTTTGCCAAAGACCGGTGGAACCGGCTATATCGTGTTCGGAAAATTTTCCATGATCATTCATAAAGATCTTTACGGGCATCCATTCCCCCGTTACGATCAGGTCAGGCCAGCCGTCTTTATTCAGATCTGCAAACTGAGCGCTGGTAACGGTTCCCAGTTTAGTAAGCGGAATGGTGCCGCCCGTGGCAATATCGAATTTCCCATGGCCATCATTCAGCAGCAGATAGGAGTTCATGGGTGTTCCAAACGCCGTTCCTTCCGTTTTTGAAAGCGTTCCGATAAAAACGTCCATATCGCCATCATGGTCGACGTCCGCAACGGCTACGCATGATTTGTTGTATAGCTGCTGTACCATAAAATCAGGCTTGGGCTTAAAGTGACCATGGCCGTCGTTGATAAACAACCGGTCCTGCAGGAACAGGGGTGCATTAATAGAGGGTTCGTTGCCTCCGCTGATCACCAGCAGGTCCTGAAAGCCATCGCCATTGGCGTCAAAGAGGACGGCGTCCACGTCCTCACAAAAGGAGAATTTATGAAACAGGGCCGTGTCCACGGATTCGAAACCTCCGTCGGGTCTTTGCATCATCAGGGCGCCTGCATGACCGCGTGCGCCGCAAACATAGAAATCACTCAGGCCGTCGTTATTGATATCGCCCACCGCCACTTTGGGTCCCCGGGTGCTTTCCATATGTGGTAAAAGAAATTGAATAGCGAAGTCATTAAAATCATTCTCGGTGTGCTTCCAGTCGCACTTTATCTGTGCGGTGATATTCTGCAGCTCGGGCTGCCGGGATGGGAAAAAATCGGCGTATTTGAAACTTCCGGTGGCATTCTTTTGGTCGCAGCTGAGCGTTTTATTTATTGCAGGATTTTTTATGACCTGGTATTGCTGGTCGGGCCAAACGATCAGCAGGCTGTCCGTCGTCAGGCTGTCCAGGCCAAAATGCAGCCTGGTATCGGAGGAAGACTGAAAACCACGTGTCAGCATCAGCTCCTGAAACTGGGTCACGGGTTCATGCCGGGCATTATGCGAAAACAAATACGCTTTGGAGCCAATGCCGAACTTGTTCATTCCGGCGCCTTTGAAAGCGATATCCAAATGATCTTTGGGGGAGGCCGTGTTTTTCAGGATAACGGCCGGCTTGTCAATGCAGTTGATCACCATATCCAGGTTGCCGTCGTTGTCCAGGTCGCCATAAGCGGCTCCGTTGAAATATCCTTTCATTGCTCCTGTACCCCAGTCGTTGCTGACGTCCTTAAATCCTGCATCCAGGTTGCCTTTAAAAAAGAAGGGGTGAGAGGAGCCGTCCGGCATTTTGGCGATGGTCTCGTCGTCAAATGCATCGGAAGCATTCCGATTGACATGGGCGGCCAGGTCGGAGATAAATCGAACATAGTCCAGGTCGGTGGGGCGCTTTACGATCCCGCTGGAAATGAAAAGATCCTTTTTGCCGTCATTGTCAAAATCAGCAAACAAAGGGCTCCAGCTCCAGTCCGTTGCGCTTATGCCGCTCATCAGGGCCACATCGCTAAAGCTCTGGCCGCTGCCATTGTTCTTTTGCAGGCAATTCCGGGACACCTGGTCCTG
>DASZWE010000116.1:0-3682 GCA_035546735.1 Puia sp. | reverse complement strand
CCGGGATCTTATAGCCATTCTCCGTCAGCCAGGTCTTCAGCCCCTGGGATTCTTTGGCGCTGAGAATAAGGATATCGTATTCTCCCACCAGGTATTTGGCTTCTACCCGCACTCCCAGGTCCTTTTTTTTGGCTGCGCCATATCCGAGGACGACAATATTGTCCATCTGAACTCCGGACGCCCTTCCCTGTAGCTCGTACTCAATAGGATTGCAGGGGTTGTTATCATAATACTCCACCAGCCGCGGCTGGCTGTAATCATTCAGGGTCTGAAATATCTTTTGATCCACCACCTTTATGTCGTTTTTACCCAGGACCACCGGTACTGGAACCACCATGGCAAAATCCTTCAGATCGCCCTTGAAATCGTTGTACATGGTAATGGTGCTCCTGTCCCCATCATGTACAATGATGACCTGGGAAGTTTTGTTCTTCAAAGTACCGTCGGCTTTGCTGACATAGAACCCGCAGAAGGCGGCCGCGTCATGGCCGATCATGGTGAGCAGGATGATCCCCGCGGCGATCTTTCTTGTACTGCTGCGCCATCTTCCTGGCCCGGATACCGTAAAATGGCCGGAGGACCACTGAAAGGGCGTGGCCTTGAATAGCCGGTCCAGAACAGGAACAAGCGGCGCCGCGGCCACCATTACCCATATCGATGTGTTGTATTTCCATTCAAAGGCGGCAAAATAGAAGGATATCACGGCAATGAAGGAAGACCACAGCATCCTGGCAAAGGGATGATCGGGTGAGGTACGCGGATCGCTGATCATAAAAAAGGCGAATATCAGCAGGCTGCCTGTCGTAATGGAATGAAGGAAATGATCCATGGGCCATCCCAACACATAGACCTGCCGCCACCAGGTAAGATAGATATAGGTCAGCAGGAAAGATAGGCTGGTGTCGAGCTTTTGGACCCTGGTCACGACGATGGTCCCGAAGACGATGATAAAAAAGAACAATACTATATCGCTGCCCCATTGGCCGGGAGACAGCCAGGCGTCCTTCGAGATCAGGAGTGTCGCAACGATGCCAAAGGCGGAGGGGTTGAAAATATGTTTCCCTTTGATACGGATGAGATATTTGGAAGCCACTGTGAGTACTGAGGCCAGCAGGCTGGTATACCAATGTCCTGTTTTCAGCAGCAGACAAAGGCTCATAGCGCTGACAAGCGAGCTTAATCCCCACGAGCGCCAGGCCGCCAGACCGGGCCTTCTTCTGTGTCGAAAGGTTTCCGCCAGGTAATTAAATAGTAGCGCGCCTGTGATGCTAAAAAGGTAATGCCCCCACTCTGCTGTCCATCCCAGCCATAGCAGCCCATAGGCCATAAATATAAACTGGAAGCAAAGCTGGAAATAGCGGGGGTCGAAGACGATTTTTTTTGCGGACATAACGGCTCATTTTGAGCCAGGATGCCCCGCCGGCGATCTTTGCATAAAAATAGGGCTGTTTTTAACAGCCCTTTATAACAAATTTCTCAGCGGTCCGTATCCCTATTCGGCCAGACTCGGTCGTTGTTTTCGCAGCTCTTCCAGCTTCTTCTTGCCATAGGCCATTCGTGTGATCACCACGAAAAGCACCGGCACGATAAAAATAGCCAGTCCGGTCGCGGCAAGCATCCCTCCGAATACGGTGAACCCGATGGTATTACGGGCGACGGCGCCAGCTCCTGTGGCAAATACCAGGGGCAATACCCCCAGGATAAAGGCCATCGAGGTCATGAGGATGGGACGCAGACGCAGCTGTACCGCCTGCAGCGTTGCCGTCATAAGTTGCACTCCCCTGTCAACCCTTTCCTTGGCAAATTCCACGATCAGGATGGCATTCTTGGCCGCCAGGCCGATAAGGGTGATCAACCCGATCTGCGCATATACGTTATTGGTCAGGCGAGGCACAAAGGTCAATGTCAGGATGGCGCCAAATATGCCAATGGGCACGGCCAGCAATACGGAGAATGGAACGGACCAACTCTCATAGAGGGCCGAGAGGAAGAGGAAAACGAACAGTACAGACAGGGAAAAGATATAGACGGTGCTGGAACCAGATTCGATCTCCTGCTTGCTCAATCCGGCAAATTCATATCCATATCCTTCGGGCAACACCTGGGCCGCCACTTCCTGCAAGGCTTTGATGGCCTGGCCGCTGCTATAGCCGGGCTTGGCGCCTCCGTTGATCTCCGCCGTACGGAAGATATTGAAGTGCGATATCAGCGGTGCGCTCTCGGTGACCTTGTAGCTGACCAGGGTGCTCAGAGGGATCATCTGCTGGCTGCTGTTGCGAACATAATACCCGCCGATGTCGGAAATATCGCTCCTGTATATCGTGTCGGCCTGCGCCACGACGTGGAAGTTACGGCCGTAGATGGTAAAGTCGTTGATATAGGTGCTGCCCAGGTACATTTGCAAAGTGGTATATACGTCAGCGAGGGATATGCCTAATTTTTTACACTTGTCCCTATCCACCGTCACGGCGTAACTGGGAGTACGGGCGGTGAAGAAGCTGAATGCCTGACCGATCTCCGGACGTTTGTTCACCTCTGTCACGAAGTTGCGAACCACGCGTTCGAATGTCGGCAGGTCGTCATTGCTTTGCCGTTGTTCCAGCTCAAATGTAAAACCACCTGTCGAACCCAGACCGGGAATGGCAGGGGGTGAGATTACCACCACGTTGGCTTCTTTGAAGATGGCAAAACGTTTACGCATCTCGGCCATGATGCCTTCCCGCTGCAGGGACTTATCCTTCCGCTGGTCCCAGGGCTTCAGCTGACAGAATACGGTACCGCTGTTGGACTTGGTGGCAAAGCTCACTACGTTGAGCCCTCCCAATGCGGCATAGTGTGCAACACCCGGCATACTGTCTATCACTCTCATCATGCTATCCAGGATCGTCAGGCTTCGACTGGTGGAAGCCGCTTCGGGGATCTCGTAGGTGACATAGACACGCCCTTCGTCTTCGAGAGGTATGAACTCCGTTGGTTTTTTCTTAAATAGGAACACGGCGCCTACCACGATACAAGCCAGCAGGACCAGGGCCAGGGGGGCACGTTTGATCCATCCCCGGACATTATTCGTATAGCGGATCGACACCCGGTGGAACCAGTTATTGAAATGATAAAAGAACTTATTCAGACCCCGGGACTCTTTTGTCAGGTGCATGGGTTTCAACAGCAAGGTGCAAAGTGCCGGTGTCAGCGACAGGGCCACAAAGGCGGACAGCAGCACGGAGATGGCAATAGTAATGGCAAACTGCTGATACAGCCGCCCGGTAATGCCGGGTATAAAGCCCACGGGCACGAACACGGCCGCAAGGATCAGGGCTATCGCCACCACGGGACCGGAAATGTCCTTCATCGCCCGGCTGGTGGCCTCCTTGGCCGAAAGCCCCTCTTCATCCATATAATGCTGCACCGCTTCCACCACCACGATGGCATCGTCGACCACGATACCGATGGCCAGCACAAAGCCGAACATGGTCAGCGTGTTGATCGTGAACCCCAGCGGGATGAAGAAACAAAAGGTACCCAATATGGACACGGGGATCGCGAAGATCGGAATGATGGTCGACCGCCAGTTCTGCAGGAACAACAGCACGACCAGCGCCACCAGCCCCAACGCCTGTAACAGCGTCTTTTCGACTTCATTCATCGAGACCCGGATGATCGTGATCGCCTCGAAAGGTATCTT
>DASZWE010000115.1:0-6910 GCA_035546735.1 Puia sp. | reverse complement strand
GTAGCCCCAACCCCTCCTATATGAGAATATTCCCGGCCTATCTGTTGATATCCCTGGCCACAGAGTTCCTTGGGAACTCCTATATACTCAAGCTGTTCAACTATCAACCATTTGGAAGCCATCAGCTGTATGGAGCTATTGTCACCTACAACCTGTACACCCCTGTCGAGCTGTTCATATTCGCCTGGTTCCTCTTTCAGATCATCCGGTCGTCCCGGATAAAAAAGCTGCTTATCTTCCTGCTGATGCTGTTTTGTCTGTTTTTCATAATTTATTCTGTGAAATCAGATATTGGGGAGAATATTAATGTATTTGCCGTCATCCTGGAAAGTGTTATTATCATCATTCCCTGCCTCACCTGGTACCGGGAACTATTTATCCGCACCGAATCCGTGAACCTGTTCAGGGAGCCGGCCTTCTGGCTCGTCACCGGAATATTCTTTTATCTTGCTACCATTATCCCCTATCTTGTCACCAGCATCTATCTGACCAACCACGGCCTGGTCGGGCTGGTGAAAACGTTCGCCTCCATCAACAACTTTTCACTCGTTATAACGTATATTCTATTCATGAAAGGATTTACATGCAGGATAAGGAGATCGTAATATCCATCGTCATCATCTGCACCCTGCTGATCATTATCCTGATCGGCTTTATAGCCGTGATCCTTTTGCTTTATCAGAAGAAACAAAACCTTTTCAATGCCAAGCTCGTAGGCATCAAGGCCAACTATGACAAGGAGTTGCTGAAGACCCAGCTCGAGATCCAGGAATACACGTTCCAATACATCTCCCGGGAGATACACGACAACATCGGACAGTTCATTTCCCTCGCCAAATTGCAGCTGAATACCCTGGATATAAATGAAAGCGCCCACGCCGCTCAGAGGATCAATGACACCGTCGACCTGCTCACCCGGGCCCTCGATGAATTGCGCGACCTGTCCCGAAGCCTTAGCTCGGACATCATTAGCAACGGCGGACTTACCAAAGCCATCGAACACTTCGTCATCCAGCTGCAAAAGCTCACCGCCCCACAGGTCTTCTATGAATTGAAGGGAGACTACCAGTTCCTGGACGAACAAAAGGAAATATTCATCCTTCGTATCTTGCAGGAGGCGATCAGCAATGTCATCCGCCATTCTGGAGCTGCCAGCATCTATATCACCCTTACATATGAGAATAACAGCCTGACCATGATCATCCGGGACGACGGCAGGGGATTTATCCCTGCAGCCATCGCCACCCGGAAGAATACTTCCGGCCTGAGCAATATGATGAAAAGAGCTAAAATGATAGACGCCGGCTTCCAGGTAGACAGCGTCCCGGACTCCGGAACAGTGATCACCCTTGTCGTACCCTACTAACCACACATAAAAAAATATATGTCATCTCTAAAAAAGCCTGTCCGGATTGCCATGGTCGACGATCATATCCTCCTCCGGGATGCCCTGGCCTCGGTTATTGACAGATTCGATAACTGTAAGGTTATTTTGCTGGCCGCCCACGGAAAGGAATTGCTGGAGAAACTGCAGCCGGACGACCTGCCCGACCTGGTTATCCTCGATCTCAATATGCCCGAACTCGATGGCTACGAGACAGCCAGACACCTGCGGATGAACTATCCCGGGATCTACGTGCTCATACTGACCATGTACGACTCCGAGATAACGCTGCTGCGACTGCTCCAGGCCGGCGCCAGGGGATTTCTAAAGAAAGACATCCACCCGGGCGAATTGAACATGGCCATCCAGTCTGTAATGGCCACCGGCTACTTCTATTCCTATAACTCCGCCGGCAAGCTCGTCAATCTGTTCAAAAAGGATAAATCCAACAACAACCAGGCGGAAAGACTCTCCCTCAGCGATAATGAGCTCACCTTTCTTAAGCTGGCCAGCACCGATATGACCTATAAGGAAATAGCCACCATGATGGAAATAAGTCCCAGGACCATCGACAACTACCGGGACGCCCTGTTCGTAAAATTGAATGTCAAAAGCCGCGTCGGGCTCGCTATCTATGCAATAAAAAGTGGAGTGGTTACCCTGGAATATTAAATGTCCTGAAAACAAGGCGCCCCGGGGCAGGCAGGCGAAAAGGGCCGGTCAGGAAAAAGTACCGGTCAGTCGATGAGCTTGTTCCGCATGGCATACATGATGAGCCCCGCAATGGTCTTGGCCCCGATCTTCGTTTTCATGTTCTGCCGTATCGTCTCGATGGTGCGCGTGCTTAAAAATACCTCTTTGGATATTTCTTCCGTGGTCTTGTCCTCCGCCAATAGCTTGAGAATGCGGATCTCCTTCTCGGAGAATTTGATAGGACTGGGATAGAACTGTCTTACCTGCCGCTTGGTCTGTAGCTTGGAGAGAACAGCTTTATTGACCAGGTCGTTAAAATAGAAGTCGTCATTCATACAGGTAAGTATCGCCTGGTAGATCTCGTCGGGGTCCGTAGTTTTTGTCAGATAGGCATTAGCGCCCATTTCCATCATTTTTGAGATCATTTCCTGGTCGTCATACATCGTGAGCACAATGATCTTTACATCCTCGTATTCCTTCCTTAATAGTCCAATAGCATTGATACCATCCACCTCCGGCATCCGGATATCCATCAGCAGCACATCCGGTCGCTTGATCTGCATCTTATGCACTAAATCCTTGCCATCCTCAGCCTCCCACAGAATTCTCAGATACTCCTTGTTCTTCAACGCCATTTTAATACCGTCACGGAAGATCTTATGGTCATCCGCAATCGATACCTTGATAACTAGTTCAGCAGTCATAACGGCAGGTTTGTAGAGTTAACAGGTTATAGGTCTAAATTTTTTATGTTGATAATCTGGTTGTTATATTATTATTATTCGCATAGGGCCTGAAAAAACACTTAGCAGTCTATGCGCATTTTTACGCACTGAAAAGTAATTTCCGAATATGTTAAAAAGAGCAGTTCTCCTATTGTCTGTCAATGCTATATCACCTAGTTTTGTCTCAGAAGTTGATTGATTACGGATCAATCTAAAAAACCATCCAACGTCCAATACCGTCCAGTAAAAGATTTCAATATCCGTGAAAGCCGTCCATTAAAATCCAATATCAGTCAACTTCTTTTTTTCTCATTCAGCCCCACCCCCTCTTTTACAGAAAAGTACTGCTTTTATGTGGATTTCACGCCGGAGGCAGATCATTTAAACGCCAATTCGGCAATTAAATTTCGCGTATCCTTATTATCCTTCCTGTTAGCCTGGTCCGTCCCCCCCGTTTCAACGCCGGATAGTCCCGTTTTTAAAATCCTCCAAACACCGCTGGAAACCTTCGTCCAAAGGACCCCGCATTTCTTTCCAGCTTCCGCCCGGCAACGGCTTAGGGCAATTCTACCCATTTCCCCTGTCCCAAATTATCCACATTTGGCCCGAAATGTGAATATCCCTAGGACTTTTCCCATCCCATTTTGCCACTTTTACGATAGTAAAAATACTATTTTTGTAGCGTGAAACTACTCAATTTTGACCTCGTAAACTCCCTGGGAAAAACACGTCAAACCCAATACTGACTTGAATTACAGGCAATTTAAAACATTTTAACATAAGTTTTGGCCGTTGTCCATCTTTTTTTTTAGGGGTTACTTAGTTCTACAAACTAACATTTTTCAAACCTCTAAAAACTTACTTTATGCAGCAAAAAGAGTTACTTACCCAGCTGGAAGTGGCCTCCATTGGCGAAGCAATCGACCACGAACTGGCAGCAAACCTTGTAAAATCCTATCAAGAAAAATATCCCGAGTCATTTACAGGCGTTCTCATCGGACGTAACATCATTGACCAGATCCTGGCTCAACCCGGCTGCGTAGGTATGCGTTTTTATGATGCCATCAACGAAGTAGGACAAAAAACCCTCGTTTATGTGGGCGTAGATGCATCGGGCAACGACATGACAAAACAAGTGGTAGTGGAAAAAGGTGGCGCTCTCAACAACGCTCCCGCAATCGTAGCCGACAGAGGCTTCGAAACCCCATCGACCAGTTTGCCCAGCTGGCTAACCTGGGGCAAATAATGCATATTTGCTTGGATTATAGCACAATGCCGATTATATTTGAGTAAAATAGCAAGGCATTGTTCAAGCTTGTATTCTTGATATTTGAGATATTACCTGTAGTCTTTTATGTTTCTTTTCTTCGCCGGAACAAACATGAGGGGCTACAGGTAGTTTTTATATACTCCCTGATCTCCGTCGCTGTAGAGTTCGTTGCCCCTGTTTTAAGAAGGGAATTCGACATCAGCAGCTTTTACTTCTATGCCTGCTTCACCATCATTGAGTATTTGCTTTTAACTATCTTTCTATACTTCTCGATAAAAGACGCACGACTTAGATACATACCCATCATAGGCACCGTAGCATTCTTTGCTACGGTAGTGGCTAACTTTTTGCATAAGAGGGAGGGAAACTTCGATTCCCTGCCCGCATCGGTGGAGAACGTGCTCATCATTATTTACAGCATCATTTTCCTCTATGGTCAGATCAAGGATCCATCCATACTTTTTGTGTATTATACCAAGAAGTTCTGGGTCGTGATCGCCTGTTTTATTTACTTCTCCGCCACCCTTTTCCTGTTTTTGTATGCCAGTAACTTTTCACCACAGGACCATAACAAATATTGGTATATCAATAATATATTCGACATCATAAAAAATATCTTCTTTTGTATTGCCTTCAGCATGAAAAAGAACAAAGCGCCGAATCCTATTGAAAACTATTATGCAGACATATGATCTAAACCTGAATCTCATGAGAAACTTAAACCCTAATCAACCGTCCGTCCACCGGAGACGATGCCCTGTTAAATGATACTTTTAGAAGCAACCAATCCCGGTAGCAACGTTTCCCTGGTGCTATATTTTGGCACCATTGGTATGCTTGCACTTACCATCGGGCTCATCGTTTTCATTATCTTTCACCAGCGTAAGGTGATACGCTACCAGCTGCGCCTCCAGCGCATGGAGCAGGATCAGCAAAAACTCCTGCTGAATGCCTCCATCCGCCTGCAGGAAGAAGAACGCCAGCGCATTGCCGCCGACCTCCATGATGACGCCGGTCCCCTCCTCGCCACCGCCAGGCTCTACCTCAATGAGAACCTGGTCAATCTGGACAAGACCACCCAGCTGCAAAGCATTTACAACGCCAAGCAGATCATCGATGACACCATCCAGCTCATCCGCAATATCTCTCATAGCCTTATGCCCCCCACCCTCAAGAACTTCGGGCTGGAGTCGGCCGTCAATGACCTCTTCCAGAAGATCAGCGGCTCGGGCAGCATGAATGCCAGCTCCCGCTTCCATGACTATCGAGAACGCCTCCAGGCCGAGAATGAGCTGATCATTTTCAGGGTCATACAGGAGCTGGTCAACAATATCCTCAAGCACAGCAATGCCAGCTTTATACACCTCACCCAGAACACGAGCGGCGAAAAGTTCTTTATCCGCCTGCACCATGACGGGAGAGGCATTACACAGAACGATTTCAATAAGCTCAATAAAAGCAATGTAGGACTTGGCCTGAAAAACATCCAAAGCCGGCTGAAAGTCCTTCATGGTAAGATATTTTTTGAAAAAGATATGTCCCAGACCTACTATAAGGTAACGATAGAACTGATTAAGGAAGAAGAGGATAAGCTTCGTGAGCAGGAATAAAATTTATGTGTTATCTTTAAGGAGAAGAAGACTGAAATCCAAGAATAGCCTATGGGAGTTATTAAAGTTGCAATAGCCGATGACCACAAGATATTCCGAAAGGGTGTCATCTTATCCTTACGCCCTTATAACGCCATAAAATTCGTCCAGGAGGCAGAAAATGGGCAGGAACTGCTCGACGGCCTCGCCGCTTCAGAACCCGATGTAGTGCTCATGGACCTCCGGATGCCGTTGAAAGATGGGATCGAAACCACTAAGATCATCGCCAAACAATATCCATCCATTCATATCATCGCCCTGACCATGTACGAGGACGAGCGCTTTGTAAGCCATATGATGGAAATAGGCGCCAACGGATACCTCCTTAAAAGCGCCGACCCCTCTGAGATCAAAAGAGCTATTATAGAAGTAGCAACCAAGGGCTACTACCTCAATAACTTCGTAAATCGCATCCTATTAAAAAAGTCCCATACCAGGACCAAGGTCATACCCAGCCTAAATACTGAAATTACATTGAACGATCGGGAACGGGAAGTCGTACGGTACATCTGTATGGAATTCACCGCCCAGGAGATCGCTCAAAAAATTGACGTAAGCCCCAGGACCGTAGAGGCAATAAAAGATCGGCTGATGGAACGCTTTGGTGCAAAAAATACGGCAGGACTGGTTTTCTTCGCCGTAAAGAATAATCTGATCGATTAGCCTTTTGACCCTCTGTCCGGTGCATTGCTCGCAAACATGCATTATGCCCATTACCGGAAATAGCTTTATTGACTATCTTTTTATTGCTGTCACATTCCTCCCGCTGATACCGGCCGTCCTGACCCTCTTCTCCAACTTCGGGAAAGAGCCCTTCAACCTCATCCTTATCATCTGCCTCGTCAATTTCCTCCGGGACCTCCCCACCCATCTCCATATGCTCACCCCGCCAGACCAGGCTGTTCTCAATAATATCTGCTACCCCATCGAGCTTTTCCTTTTCGCCCGCCTGTTCCGGCCCATCCTGACAAGACCCGCCCGGTCTATACTGACGATCATCCTGGTTGCCTTTCTTTCCTCCCTGCTCACCTGGCTGGCCGTAAAAGGGTTTGGCAACAGCAACCCCGGATTGGAGACACTTAAGAACGGCGTCCTTCTCGGCGTGATACTCCTTAGCCTGCCCCCCATCGTCCGGTCAAAAGACCTCGATGTATTCCGTTCCCCCCTGTTCTGGATGGCCGGCGGCACC
>DASZWE010000114.1:0-16937 GCA_035546735.1 Puia sp. | reverse complement strand
GGAATATTTCGTCCGTCCCTTCGAGGTCGATGAGCTTACCGCACAGCTCGCCGCATTTGGCGGCATCGATGCGACCCTGGTGGAGGCTGATATCCGTCTTCTCGCGGCTAAGAATATGATGTAACGCCAGGCGGTGCATATAACGGTTCTTCAGGGCTTCGAGCTCTTCCCTGAATATGATGGAGGGCCGGTGTCTGTTGCCATATACCAGGGTAAAATGACTTTCCGGCTCTGTGGCCAGCGTGGTCTTGATCAGGGAGAGGATGGGGGTAATGCCGCTGCCTGCCGCGAAGGCCAGGTAGTGTTTGGGCTTCGAAGGGTCGAGCGGCGTGTAGAATCTTCCGGTGGGAGGCAGCACTTCCAGCTCGTCGCCTGTGTGCAGCTGATCATTGGCATAGGTGGAGAAAAGCCCGCCCGGCACTTTTTTTACGGCGATGCGCAGCTCTTTGTCGTGCGGGCTGCTGCAGATGGAGTAGCTGCGGCGGATCTCCTCTTTTTCTATACGGGTCCGGATGGTAATATTCTGTCCCTGGATGAAGCGGAAGGTCTCCTGCAGCTGATCCGGTATGGCAAAGGCTATGGAGACGCAATCCTCCGTCTCCCGTCGTATGTCCGCTACCCGTAATTTGCAGAAATGACTGGCCATATTGGATGCTATTTCTTTAGTCCTTCGATAAGGTATTTTACCATGTTGGTTTCCAGCGATTCGGCGCTGGTGCTTTTACGGCTGCGTTGCCAGGAGTCTATGCCACTGACGGCGGAAAGTATTGTCAGCACGGCCACATAGGGGTCGATATGTTTCATTTCGCCCCGGGCGATGCCGTCTTCTATGATATCTGCCAGCCGCTTGCGATAGCTGCGGCGCTGGTTGAGGAAGTTGGAGAGATAGGGTTCGGGCAGGTGCCGCCATTCGTGGTCGGCGATGTAGATGTGCTCGTACTGGTCGAGCATCATGCGTATATGCAGGCGGACGATGGCTTCCATTTTTTTGAGCGTGGACTGATTGCTGGCTTCGACCTGTTCGAGGTTGGTCATGAACTCGTTGGCGACCTTGAAACAGATGGTCTGGAGTATTTCCGCCTTGGACTGAATATGGTTGTACAGGCTGGCGGCCTCTACTCCTACATGTTCGGCCAGGTCGCGCATAGAGGCGGCTCCGAACCCTTTCTCGCGGAAGAGCTTGGATGCCTTTTCAATGATGACTTCCTTCTTGGTGCTGTTCTTTTTACCTTGGATCTTTGCCATAGACGGCTGTAAAGGTATAAAAAACACTAACAAGTGTTAGTCAATTTTGTAGGGAAATTATTGTAGGTTTGCACCGCACAAAAATGGGCCTGGCCCGTTATAGGGCGCCCGGCGGACCGTGGAGAGCCATCACTTGACGGATCACAGGTAAATCGGCCGAGGGCTCATCACCAAAAAGCAAACCAATGTCTCTAATCGTTGTAGGTTCAATGGCATACGATGCTATTGAAACGCCTTTCGGAAAAACAGACTGGATCGTGGGTGGCGCGGCTACCTATGCTGCGTACGCCGCCAGCAATTTCATCAAGCCTATCAACCAGGTGTCTATTGTAGGCTATGATTTTGCCAAAGAGGAAATGGACGAATTGAAAAGAAGGGGCGTGAATCTGGAAGGGGTAGAGGTTGTCAAGGATAAAAAATCCTTTTTTTGGAGCGGCCGGTATCACCTGGATATGAATTCCCGGGACACGCTGGTTACGGATCTCAATGTGCTGACTGATTTCAATCCTGTCATTCCGGATAGCTACCAGGGTAGCGAGTTTGTGATGCTGGGCAATGTAAATCCGAGCCTGCAGATCAGCGTCGTACAGCAATTGAAGACCCGTCCCCGGCTGATCGCCATGGATACGATGAACTTTTGGATGGACAGTGCGCTGGATGATCTGAAAAAGCTGCTGACGATGGTGGATGTGCTTTTAGTAAATGACAGCGAGGCCCGTCAGCTCAGCGGTCAGTTCTCGCTGGTGAAGGCGGCAAAAGAGATACAGAAGATGGGGCCCAAATACCTCGTCATCAAGAAAGGCGAACATGGCGCCTTGCTCTTTCATAAGGACCAGGTGTTCTTTGCCCCCGCCTTGCCTTTAGAAGAGGTGTTCGATCCCACCGGCGCGGGGGATACTTTCGCGGGCGGCTTTATCGGCCATATCGCACAGACGCGGGATGTGTCTTTCGAGAATATGAAGACGGCGATCATCGTGGGTTCTGCCATGGCGTCCTTCTGTGTGGAGAAGTTCGGACCTACCCGTCTGAAAGAGATCACCAAGGCGGATATCGATGGCAGGATACGGCAGTTTGTCGACCTGGTGAATTTCGATATCGAGCTGGTATAGGAACCGGCGACCTCGGCGCGGCAGCTAAAAAAATTTGGATATTCTTCGTTTCGTACCTATTTTTGGCGGCGTTATGAAAATGACAATGAAACATACAAAGAAGCAGACCAAGAAGATGTTCCCGCAGCGGGGAGGGGTTTGATTGTTTTGTATGACAAGATAACGAGAGCCTTCCCGAATTGGGGAGGCTCTTTTTTTGGGCCAGGGTCCCGAATGAACCAGGGATTCGACGGCGGCCTGGAGGGCCACAGGCTCGCAGGTCTGAAGGGCCACCGATTCGCAGGACTACCGATTTGCCGGCCTGAAGGACAGATATAAGACCTTATAAACAATAAATCAAAACAATGCTTCCGGCCAGTGCGGCACATCGGAAGCCAAAAACGAAAAAAATGAAAGTTGCAGTCGTAGGCGCCACTGGTTTGGTGGGCACTAAAATGTTAGACGTACTCGCGGAAAGGAATTTCCCTGTCACGGAATTAATCCCCGTAGCCTCAGAAAAGTCGGTGGGCAAGGAAGTGGAATTCAAGGGGAAGAAGTACAAGGTGGTAAGCGCTACCGATGCGATTGCGGCGAAACCTGCTGTAGCCATTTTTTCTGCCGGGGGCGGCACTTCGCTGGAATGGGCTCCGAAGTTTGCGGCGGCCGGTATCACGGTCATCGACAATTCCTCTGCCTGGAGAATGGATCCTACCAAAAAGCTGGTGGTGCCTGAGCTGAATGCGGATGCGCTGACAAAGGAGGATAAGATCATCGCCAATCCTAATTGCTCTACCATACAGATGGTGGTGGCGCTGAACCCGCTGCATAAGAAATACAGGGTAAGGCGGATCGTAGTGTCTACTTACCAGAGTGTTACGGGTACAGGGGTGAAGGCTGTGACACAGCTGATGAATGAAAGGAAGGGTGTGCAGGGCGAGATGGCGTATAAGTATCCCATCGACCTGAATGTCATTCCCCAGATAGATGTATTCCTCGATAATGGATATACGAAGGAGGAGATGAAGATGGTCAACGAGACCAGGAAGATCATGCGGGATGATTCCATCCGGGTGACGGCAACGACTGTTCGTATCCCTGTGATGGGCGGGCACAGCGAGGCCGTGAATGTGGAGTTTGAAAAGGATTTTGATCTGGCGGAGGTGAAGCAGCTGTTGTCCGGGGCGCCGGGTGTAGTGCTGGTGGATGATCCTTCGACCCAGCAATATCCCATGCCAAAGGATGCGCATGATAAGGACGATGTTTTTGTGGGCAGGCTAAGAAGGGACGAGACGCAGCCCAATACATTGAATATGTGGGTGGTGAGCGATAACCTGCGGAAGGGGGCGGCCACGAATGCGGTGCAGATAGCGGAGTATTTGCTGAAGCAAAATTTGTTATAGGAGAAGGGGCGTGAGCCCCTTTTTTAATTATGGCAAGCAAATCGAATACAGGGAAGCATTGGCTGGAACAATAATTGATGTAGAAAAAAGGGTGTCCGGGCACCTTTTTGACCCGATATTCTATAAAGAGCTCCTTTTCAACCATTTAATATGAGAGCTTTTTATATTATCCTGAGCTTTGCTATCTGCGTACTGGCATGTAGGAAACAAATGCCTATCCATCCGCCCACAAATCCGGTAGATTCCGCGACAAAGAAGCCGGGAGATTCAATCAGGAATCCGATCGACACCACAAAGAAGCCGGGCGATTCCACTAAGAACCCAATCGATAGTACTATAGAAACGCAACCACCGGTGCTTTTGGGGATAACCGATTCGATCAATTCGGACATCGGTGGGTTTTATGTCGGTCTGCCAACTAAATATAAGACGTCAGGCAAGAAATATCCGTTATTATTTTTTATGTGCGGAGCAGGTGTGTATGGGAACGGGGCGAGTGATCTTCCCAAAATGCTAAAGGAGGCCCTTCCCCTGTTGTTGAAACAAAAAACTTTCCCTCCCGACTTTTTGGTAAACGGCCAGCATTTTTCCTTTATCATCATGGCGCCTCAATTCAAGGTTTACCCGGACAATCCTAATATCATAATGGACGCCCTTACCTATGCAAAAGCCAATTATCCTATAGATCCAAGCAGGATCTATCTCACCGGGATCAGCAATGGATCGGAGGCCGGGGGCTATCTGGCTGCAGCTTATCCTTCGATGTTTGCGGCTACCGTTCCTATTGCGGGGATCGAACTCGATACTCCGTATGTTCAAAATATGGTAAATGCCAATTTGCCGGTGTGGGCATTTCACAATAACGATGATGAGAAAGTAGATGTCAATACAACGAAAGATTTTATCTCAGTGTACAATTCCATGCATCCTGCCATCCCGGCAAGGCTGACGTTATTTGCGCCATACGGGACGTTGAATCATGACGCCTGGACGAAGGCAATGAACCCTGCTTACAAAGAGGATGGGAAGAATATGTACGAATGGATGTTGCAGTATTCGAGGTGAGATGGCAGCGATCCGATCAGGTGATCCGGGCGCTCATTAGTCCATACTCCGATTGAGGAAGTCTATAAATTCCTTCATCGTAGCAAATGTCTTCAATGTCTCTTTTAATAAGGATTTAGATGCGAGGTCGGCATCCGTAAGATCGCGGGTGACGATGTAGCATTTCATTTTGAGGTATTCGATGGCCGGGTTTTGGTCGTCGTATCCTTTGGGAGGCCTGGACAGCACTTCGATGCCTTCCACGCCATTGGGGAATATCTTTTTAAAATTTTTGTGGCCGACGATCTTTTTCCATTCGTCGAAGCCATAGTCTATCTCCTGTCGGACTTTGGCAAGGTGCGGTGGCATCGGCATCCACAGACCGCCGCCCACCATACTTTGTCCGCCGGGCTCGCAATGAAAATAATAACCTGCCGTAGGGACTTTTTTGCCGCCCCTGTTAAAGCTGGCGCCCATGTTTGTTTTATAGGGTGTCTTGTCTTTGGAGAATCTAACGTCGCGGTAGATACGGAAAATGCAGTCTTTCGGCTGGAGAGTGGCAATATCGGGATCAATTTTTCCCAACCCTTCGATCACCTGTTGCACAAATCGCTCCACATCGTCTTTGGCGTTCTGATAAGCAGTTTTGTTTTTTTCGAACCAGGGCTTGTTGTTATTCTTCTTAAGATCTTTTAAAAATCTGATCGTTGAGGGCTGTAGCATATATTTTCCTGTCTGGTGTTTCCAACTTTCGGGTGACCGGGATTGTTGGATACTATCTGATCCTGCCCCAGTTCTCTCCACTCTTGATACGGTACATGGTCATTTCGCTGACGTTGTATTTCTCCGCCAGTTTTTTGATGGTGAGCTGACGGTTCTTGCTGCTCAATGTTTTCTTGATCGTCTTCACCTGATTAGCTGTCAGCTTCAGACCCACGGTGCGATTAGCCTGCACTTTTTTGTAAGCGATCTTGGCGGGACTCTTTTGCTGATGATCGATCATCTCTTCGAGTGTAGCCCATTTCAGGTTCCTTGCCGCATTGTCCAGCTTGTTGTGATTCACATGGATCACATACTTATGTTTAGGAGAACCTTTCGCCAGGAAGAGGCGCGCGATCTCGCGATGGATATACAGCGTACCGTTATTTCCGGGACGGTGAAGGTTCAGTGTTTTGTAGCCTGTAGTGAGGCTACCGTTGAGCAGCTTGCCATCCTCGATCACATCCTCCGAGTAGCTGGCAACGCGACCCATGGAGGAGAGTGCATATTTTTTTCGGAGTTGTTTCCAGCCGGGAAACTGCAGAGGTTTCCACTGTTCGCCGGAGAGTTTTCTAATCATGCCTACAATTTTCTTAAAGTTACGAAAAAGATTTTCGAATTACCAGTGACGTAAGAAAATAATCTTATATGTCAACCAGCCTGATGAAGTCGTCTTCTGTGAGTATTTGGATCGAGGGTATTTTTTTGGCTTTTTCCAATTTGCTACCCGCGTCCTCGCCTACGATCAGGTAATTCAATTTGCTGCTGACCCCACTGAGGAGCTTGCCCCCATTCTTTTCCACTATCTCTTCGGCGTCGCTGCGCTTGAGCCGGTGAAGGGTGCCGGTGAATAAGAACGTTTGCCCGTTCAGGTTGCCTTCTGTGGAAGGTGCGGCTTTCTGGCTTTTCAGATTCAATCCCAGCGACTCCAGTTTTTCCAGTAGGGCCTTATTGTCCTTGTTGTGGAAGAATTGGTACACACTTGTGGCCACTTTTGGACCTACGTCTTCCAGGTTTTGCAGGTCTTCCAGGGAATAGTCCGCAAAGTCGGATAAATGGCTGACGGCCGCGGCCAGGGTCTTGGCGGTGGTCTCCCCAACATAACGGATACCCAATCCGAAGATCAGCCGGTGCAGGGGTTGCTGCTTGGATGTCTCGATGGCGGCCTGCAGATTGTTAACGCTCTTTTCTCCAAATCCTTCCAGGGACCTGATCTTGTCATAGGGCAGGTGATAGATACCGGGTACGTCTTTCAGGAACCCCAGCTCATAGAATTTACGGACATTGGCATCGCCAAAGCTGCGGATATCCATCGCATCCTTGCTGGCAAAGTGTATGATCCTTTCCACCACCTGTGCGGGACAGTTGATATTCACGCAGCGCCAGACGGCTTCACCTTCCGGCCGGACCAGCATGTCGCCGCAGACGGGGCAGTGGGTGGGAAAGACAATGGCGGTCTCCTTACCGGTGCGGACATCCGTCAAAGGCTTTACGATATAAGGTATTACGTCCCCGGCCCGTTCCACGAGTACCTGGTCCCCGATCTTCAGATCTTTCTCCCGCACCACTTCTTCGTTGAAAAGACTGACGGAGCTAACGGTGACACCACCGAGCGGTACGGGGTCGAGCTTGGCCACGGGCGTAATGCTGCCGGTGCGTCCCACCTGGAACTCTACTTTTCTGAGGGTACTGGTCGCCTGTCTGGCCTTGAACTTGAAGGCAATGGCCCAGCGGGGATGATGGGTGGTCATACCCATCTTATCCTGCAAAGCAATAGCATTCACCTTTATAACCATACCGTCTATCTCATAGGGAAGGTCATCCCTTTGTTTTTCAAATTCATGACAATAGTCCACTACCGCCTGGATACCTTTTACCACGTTCTTCTCTTTTTGCGGACTTCTAAAGCCAAGGTCCCATAACAATTGCAGACAGCCGCTATGGGTCTTTAGCGCCGGGTGTACGGGCAGGTCCTTCGACCGTACCTCACCGACTTCCTCCCCTTCCGCATTGGCCAGGTGCCCATCCGTCATCTGCCAGCCTTCGAGCGTTGTAAAGTAGCTGATGTGGTAGAGAAAGGCTTCGAGGTTCCTCCGGCTGACCTCTTTCGGATCCTTGATACGCAAAGATCCGGCCGCCGCGTTGCGGGGGTTGGCCAGCGGCGCCAGGTTCTGTTCGGCCAGCTGTTCGTTGTATTTTTTAAAGTTGCTTTTATTCATCAGCACTTCTCCCCTTATCTCCACCACCTGAAGGCCGTACCTGGAGAAGCCGGCGCTGAGCGGTACGGAACGTATCTGCCGGATGTTGGTGGTGATCTCGTCGCCAGCCACACCGTCCCCGCGGGTGACGCCCCGTAAAAGCATATCGTTCTCATAGGTAAGGGAGATGCTGGCTCCGTCGAATTTGGGCTCCACGCAATATTCCAGCTCATCCAGTCCCGTAAGCTCCCGGGCGCGGCGGTCCCAGTCCAGCAGGTCCTCTTCGTTATAGGAGTTTTCCAGGGACAACATGGGCACGAGGTGCTGTGTGGTGGGAAATTCCTTTGTCAGGCCTTTGGCCACCCGTTGGGTAGGGGAGTCGGCTGTCACCAGCTCAGGGTGTGCGGCCTCGATATGTTCCAGCTGCTTGTACAGCCCATCGTATTCGAAGTCCGAGATCAGGGGGTCGTTCATGATGGCATACCGGTATTCGTGGAAGCGAAGCGCTTCTTTCAACTCTTCCAGCTTGTTCTTTTCAATAGGATGGGTCTTACCGGCTGCCAATAGGTTGTTCGTCAGTTGCTGTAACTTTTTAGTCTGTTCGGGAGAATACATACGATGGTTTTGATGGGATAAAGTTACAGGAATCAACCTTGCTTAACCTATAAGCGGGAGGTGAAAAAAGGGATGAAAAGGGACCTATATCAGAAAAGGAATTAAATTCGTGGTTCTATGAGCCTTAAAATACCATCGGAGACAGTCCCTGAAACGCCCGGCAGCGCCGGCGCGCATAAGAATATCACGACCATTCTCAAACAGCTGGAGTCGGATGGGATCATTGGCATCTCGGTAGACTGTGTCATATTCGGATTTGACGACAATGAGCTTAAAGTGCTTCTCATCAAGTCCGACATGGAAAAATATGATAACAAGTGGT
The DNA here is from genome assembly GCA_035546735.1 of Puia sp. Classification (GTDB taxonomy): domain Bacteria; phylum Bacteroidota; class Bacteroidia; order Chitinophagales; family Chitinophagaceae; genus Puia. The sequence continues at coordinate 8,266 of DASZWE010000114.1, read as the reverse complement.
CCCTGCTGGGGGATCTTGTCAATAATCACGAGGATCTGGACCAGGCGGCCTATCGTATCCTGAAGGAACGTACAGGGATGGACGATGTATATCTGGAACAGGTAAAGGCTTTTGGCGCGGTGGGCAGGCACCCGGCCGCCCGCGTTGTTACGATAGCCTATTGCTCGCTCATCAATATCGAACATCATAAATTAAAGATCCTGGATAACGAGCTGCACTGGCATCGGGTAACCACCCTCTCCGAGATGGCTTTCGACCACCGGCAGATACTGGACGTATGCTATGAATGGCTGCAGAAGAGGATCCAGGAGCATCCCCTGGGATTCAGTCTGCTGCCCAAGCAGTTCTCGCTCCGCGAGCTTCAAAATCTCTACGAAGCCATTCTGGATGTAAAGCTGGATCGCCGCAACTTCCGTAAGAAGTTCTTTTCCATGGACTTACTGGAAGATACAGGGGAGCTGGAGTCGGATGTCCCCCACCGGCCGGGCAAGCTTTACAAGTTCAATTACGACAAGTACCAGAAGAAGGAAAGGAAGAAGTGGTTCGGGATCGACTTTTAAGAGCCGCCCGACCCCCGGCCTGCCGGAAGTGATGATCCTAAAAACGGGACATATTTCGGCTACCCGGTTTTTGGGATTTCATAAAGAATTTTTCCTCCAAAGTTGGCGATTTGAGTTTTTTTATTAAATATTGTGTATTGTTTACACATTAAGGTGTGTACTTTTTACACGATAAAAGTGTAGGTAAACACCCCGGGTGTAAGTAACCAACTAATCAAATAACGACAGTTTATGAGAAAGAAACGATTGCTTGTGAGGACTCCTGTCCTATTGCTTCTGCTATTAGCAACGCTATTCTCCTACGCACAAAACAGAACGATCACGGGTAAGGTCACGGACGCAAAGGACGGTGCTCCTTTGGCGAATGTCTCCATTGTCCCGAAAGGTTCCAGCAAAGGGGTCACCTCCGGTGCGGATGGGAGCTTTCGTATTACAGTAAATGCGACCTCGAACACATTGATCTTTTCCTCCGTGGGGTTTGGGACCCGGAGTGTGGGGATCACGGGCGATGTGCTGAACATCCAGCTTAGCGCTACCAATTCTGCGTTGAATGAGGTCATTGTGATCGGCTATGGCACTCAGCGGAAGAGAGAGGTCACGGGGGCCATTGCCCGGGTGGGCGGGGAGAAGATCAGCGAAATACCGGTACCCAGTTTTGAAGCGGCCCTGGAAGGCCGTGCGCCGGGCGTACAGGTGATATCGGGCAACGGGCTTGCGGGTTCGGGCTCGGTTATCCGTATTCGTGGCATAGGTTCCATCTCTGCGTCGGGTGATCCGCTGTATGTGGTGGATGGGATACCCATTATTTCGGATCCTTTTATCCGCGGAAATGCCGGCGCGATGAACCAGAATCCGCTGTCCTCTATCAATCCCAACGACATCGAGTCTATCGAAATATTGAAGGATGCGGGTGCGACGGGTATATACGGGTCGAGAGGAGCCAATGGCGTAGTCCTGATTACAACCAAGCGTGGCAAGACGGGTCAGCTCCAGTTCACGTACGCTCCCAAGCTGGGGGTAGCTACCTATACGAAGAAGCAGGATTTTGTCAATGGTCCGGAGTGGCTGCAATTGCGCCAGGAGGCATGGATGAATGATGGCAATACGGGTTACCCTACGCTGCCGGGTGCGTTGACCTGGGCCCAGGCCAGTCAGACGAATACCGATTGGTGGGATCTCCTGACGCAAACGGGGTTTATCGATGACCACAGCCTGTCGATGACGGCAGGCACACAAAAGTTGAAGACGTTTGCCAATCTTACTTACAGCAACGACGAGGGCTACCTGAAAAAGAACGCTTACACGCGGATGGACGCCCGTCTGAATATGGATTACAATGTACTGCCGAATCTGAAGGTATCGCTGACATCGGCGTATGGCCGGGGGATCAACAAGCGGGTAAAGGCGGCCTGGGATGGCGGCATCGGCGAGGCTATGTCCAGTGCGCTACCGATATTCCCCGTATACAATTCCGCGCACAGTGATTTTTACCGGGGGCTTACGAATCCGGCGCTCGAGCTGGCGGGGCTGCAACGCAGGCAGACGGACACCCGGGCGCTGGCGGGCCTGTCGGTGGAATTCCAGCCGATACACAACCTGTTCGTCCGCGCCAACTATTCTTTGGAGTACACCTGGTCCAACGACGATCAATACACGGCGCCGGTCTGGGATACGACACAAAAGACAGGTTTTGCGCAACGCAGTCCCAACTGGGGCGCCAACCAGACGGCCAATGTCACGGCCAACTATCTGTGGAATCCGGGCGAGCATCACAAGTTCAACTTCATGGTGGGCGGGGAGCTGCAGGATTACAAGCGTGACCATTATTCCACGGACCCTATCACCCGCTACCAGGACCGGCCTTTCTGGGAGGATGGCGGGGCTTATCGTTCGCTGAGGGACTCGCTGCTTCATGCACCCGTACATATAACGGAGGTGGCGCTGGAGCAGTTCACGTTCAATAGCATTTTTGCGCGTATCAATTATACCTTCCATGACAAATATTCCTTCCAGCTGATCGGCAGGACGGATGGCAGCAGCAAGTTTGGCCCCAATCACAAGCATGGGTTCTTCCCTGCCGTGTCGGCGGCCTGGAATATCAGCGATGAAGATTTCATGAAGGGCATACATCAAATCAGCTACCTGAAGTTGCGCGCCAGCTATGGGATTGTAGGAAATGCGAATTTCCCTGCCGGAAGCTATTATGATGCGTACAACCAGGGAGGCAATCCTTATAATGGTCTTCCCACGATCTATTACAATGCGGTGGGCAACCCGGACCTGCGTTGGGAGACGCTTCATAATGTGGATGCGGCGGCTGAGTTCGGGCTGTTCAATAATCGCCTGACCGGCGAGGTAGCGTATTATCATAAGACGACGACCAATATTTTGCTTAATCCGGGCGTATCACCCTCCATCGGCATTCCGAATATCTGGCGCAACCTGCCGAACAGCAAGATCCTGAACCAGGGTCTGGAGGTGAGCGCCAATTTCAGGGTCATCGATGGCAGGGACGTGAAGTGGTCGATCGGAGGCAACATCGCGCGCAATCAGAATAAAGTGCTGGAGTATGAGCTGGGTCCGGATGCGGTCAGTGGCGGCACCAACGATACGCGCATCGTCAAAGGCCTTCCGGTGGGTGTGAATTACCTGGTGCGTTATCACGGGGTGGATCCTACGGATGGTCTGCCTATCTGGCTGGATAAGAATGGCAAGGAGACCAAGACCTTTACGCTGGACAACCGTACTTATGTAGGCACCATCCAGCCTGACTATTTCGGAGGATTCAATACGACCATTCAATACAAGGGGCTCGAGCTCTCGAGCCTCTTCACTTATGTCATCGGGGGCAACATTTATGAGAACTCGGGCAAGTACCAGTTCCTGGGCGTTTCCAAAAAGTTCTGGAATTTCCGTAAGGACTTCCTGGATCGCTGGACCAAGCCGGGCGATCGCAGTATGTATCCCAGGCTGGTATCCGACGCCGCCAATTATCCGGGAGTGCCGAGCGAGGACCAGTTCAATTCCACCATGTTCCTTCGTAGCGCCAGCTATCTGCGTATGCGGGAGCTGACCATTGCCTACCGTGTCCCGCCTGCGGCCCTTCGCAAGCTGTTCTTCAAGAGTCTCCGCCTATTCGCTACGGGCACGAACCTGCTGACTTTTACCAAATACCCGGGTGGCGATCCCGAGATCACGCGTGATTTTGAAAATGCGCAGGACAGGAATCTGAGTCCGAATATTACCTACCTGACGGCGCCGACACAAAAGACTTTCGTCTTCGGCATCAATGCAAATTTTTAAAACGCACGGTCAAAAAAGAAACATATGAAAAGTTATAAGATAATCTTCCTACTACTTACGATCGCCATAGCCGTAGGCGCCTGCAGCAAATTCCTCGACCGGCCGCCGGCCGGGCAACAGAGCGATAAGCAGGTATTCAGCGCCGACAGCAGCACGATGGCGCTGGCCAATGGCTTATACACTTATTTTGGAGATGCGCAGTTCACCGGAGGCCGGGTTCAGGAGCTAAGCGATATGCTGGCCGATCAGCTAAACGGTTCAAAGCTGACGGGCGACTTCTCGGAGATCTATAAAAGGCAAAATTCCATCTTTGGAGGCACCCGGGATGACATGTACAAGGACGGCTATAAGGCGATCCTTACAGCCAACAAACTGCTGGAGCAGATCAGCAGCGCAACGCAGGAGCATCAGGGCTATATCACGGGTCTGGCCTGCTTTGTCAGAGGGGTGGTGCATTTCGAGTTCGTGCGTCTTTTTGCGCAACCGTATGGGTCTACTTCCGACAATTCACAGCCGGGTATTCCTTTGCGGCTGAGCACTGCTGCTGTGTCCATCGAGAGATCTACGGTAAAGCAGGTGTATGATCAGGTGATCGCCGATCTTAAAAAAGCGGACAGCCTGCTGCCTGAGGATGCCAATGACGGCGGCAAGTTCTATACTGCTACCAAGTGGATCGCAGAGGCGTATCTCGCGAAAGTGTATTTTCAGCAGAATGATTTTGCCAATGCCTATCTATATGCAGACCAGGTGATCAAGAGCGGCAAGTTCCAGCTCGATACGGACTATGCAAGCCGTTATTCTCTCGGGTTGACAACGGAGGCCATTCTGCGGCTGCCCAACCAGGTCGGCCATTTTCAGCCGGGCGGTGACTTTATCAGCAACTGGCGTTCGGACACCCATCCACCTACCCTGTATTTTACGGACCAGTTCTATAATTATGCGACGGGCGATCCTGCAGACAAGCGGCTGGTATGGTACAGCAATACGGTACAGGCGGGTTACAACAGTCTGACCAAGTTCAACTTCAACTATATGGAAGAGCCATTGGTACATCTGACGGAAATAACGCTGATCCGCGCGGAGGCCGGCGCCGAGCTGGGTGGCGGTACGCTGGCCACGGCCATCTCGGATATCAATTCCATTCTTACACGGGCGTACGGGGGTACTTCACGCAATCTGCCGGGCGCTTCGGCCGCGTCTGCCGTCATCAGCGCAGCGCGCACGCAGCGTGAGCTGGAAATGGTGGGAGAGGGCAACCGCCTCAACGAGATCAAGCGGATCGGGGTACGCAATGGAACAAACATCGATAGGAGGGGTTCACCCTACACCTGTCCCGGTTTTATCCTGCAGTTCCCCAAGGCGGAACAGGACGCCAATGCCGCCTTCCTGCTGAATCCCGAAGGAGGATGTTTTTAAACCAACCATTAAAATGACAATCATGAAACGTACGATAGCTATTATAGGTGTGCTGGTCCTGCTTGCGGGGTGTAAGCCGGAGAATTACAAGCCCGTGGGCAAGCTGGCCTCCCCCACGGCGTCGCTGGCCGGGACCTGGAAAATTTCCAGTGTGACGCAAAAGGATGAAGATGCTGCCAACAAAGGATTTCCTTATCAAACGGCGGATCTGACGCAGGTGTTCCCTTATACTGACTTTACGCTGACGTTGAATATGAACGGCACGACGCCCACAACGTTCACTACCGCTCCCGGGAATTCTCCCCGGATCATCAGCCTGGCCAGCGGCAACTGGACGGTGGACGATCCCAATTATCCCAAGGTGCTGACGCTGGTCAATGGCACGGATACGGCGAACGTAACGCTGGGAGGTTATCCCACGGGGGCCAATACTTCGCTAAAGGTCACGCTGGCCAAACACGATGCTTCCAGCGGCAAGCTGCTCATCTCTTACAGTTATGTGTTCACCAAACAATAAAATCATTCAGTAATGAAAAAGATACCAACGAATCTGCAGCCTGCCGTTCCAAGGATATTTCCGGTGCTGGCAGCCACGCTGATGCTGCTGCTCTCTGTGGGAGCCCGGGCGCAAACACCTACTTTTTCACCGTCCTCTTTTACGGCGCAGGACCAGGTGACCCTGACCATCGACGTTACGGGAACTCCCATGGCCGGCGTCAGCCAGGCGTATATCTGGATCTGGGCCAATCCCAGCGGGGTAGGGCCGGCGCCCAATGGTGTCGTCAACGGCCAATGGACTGCTTCCGACCCATCAGCTAAGATGACGTCGCAGGGCGGCAATAAATGGTCCTTTACTTTTACGGGTACGACGCTGTTCGGCCTGGCGCCGGCCGATCTGCATGATTTTGGGTTCCTGCTAAAGACGGTAGACGGCAGCAAGCAGACCTCCGACTTCAAGCCCTTCAAGTTCGATCCGCTGGTGTTCACGCCTACCAAGCTGCGGATATTCCCCGCGAAAGTGGATACCAGTGATGTGGTGATGATCAATTTCGATCAGAGTCTGGGCGCTACGGTAGATGAGCAGCGGATGACGCCCGTGTCCGCCACGGTAACGGCGTTCGATGAGACAGGCGCACAGGCAGGGGGTGCGGTGACGGTATCCGTTTCGCAAAATGCGGGCACCACTATCTGGAAGGGCTTTTTTATACCCAATATCTCCTTCAAGGCTGCCGCGGGTCATGTGCTGTATAAGTTCCATTATAAGTTCAATGGCACGGTGCTGGATAGCAGCGGCAATCCCTCGTCTGTCAGTACGGATGAGGCGGAAGTGGTCTTTATTTCCATGAAATGATAAAAAAAACTGTATGAATCTATATATAAGAACGAGATTGGCGGCACAAACGGACCGGAGGTTCGTTGTCCGAAGGACAGACGTTAGATCTTTCCGGAAAACGAGTTATATTTCCCGGAACCTCGTTTTCTGGACATTTTTGGTACTTGCCTATGCTGCCTGTAAGAAGCCGGACCTGGCCGGAATGAATTCCACCGGGGAGGGGCTGGTGCCCTTCTCCCTGCAGTCGCCTTCATCGGGGACTTCTGTGGTGCTGAATGCAGCAACTCCGGCGGCTACGGTCGATTTTACCTGGACGGCCTCCACGCCGGGGCTGCACACGCCTCCGACGTACAAGTGGGTGGCTGCGCTGAAGACGGGTTCTGTTGATACGCCGCTGGTGGCCATTCCGGCAGGCAACAATGGGTTGGATACGAAGCTTTCTCTCAGCTATCAGCGGCTGGACAGCGCTCTCAAGGCGGCCGGCATTGCCGCGGGCGCGCAGACGAGCCTTCAGTGGAGCATTCTGGCGGACAATGGTTCCACCAGGCTGCTGGCGCAGAATACGTATAATATAACGGTGACCCGCATGCAGGATGGGGCTTCGCCTTTTGTGCTCCTGGGGCCTTCGTCTTCTACTACGCCAACGGTGATCAATCCCACTTCTACGACGGACACCATGCGATTCAACTGGACAAGGTCCAATCCCGCCAGTGGCGGGAGCGCGGTGTCGTACAAGGTATGGTTCTACAAGGATGACGGGAGCGCTACGCCGCTGTTCTCCATGGTGTCGGCTGGCGGGGGCAAGGACACTACCCTCGGGGTGGCCTATGCGCAATATTCGGACTCACTGTCCGCCCATGGGTTGACGGACCTCACACAGACCTCGGGCCTGAAATGGACGGTATCGGCGGTCAGCGGCAGCTGGACGCAGTGGAGCAACTATACCAATCAGCTGTATATCCAGCGGGAAGTGAAGCTGTATATCGTCGGCGGCTCGACTCCCATCGGCTGGACGCCTTCCGCGGCCATCCGTATGATCCCGGACGGAAACTTCCCGGGGGTATTCTTCCTCTATGTGAAGCTGACGAATTCGGCAGCCAACGGGGGCTTTAAGTTCCTGTCCGACAATAGGGACTGGAACACGCCTACGCAGAAGATCTACGGCGATGTGGACGGCGGCGGCGCATCGGGCAACCTGACGCTCAATGGCGGCGGCAATAATATTGCCGTGCCGGCGGACGGCGTGTACCGGGTAGTGGCGGATATCAATCAAAACAAATTTTGGGTGCAGACGGGCGCTATCGGAGCTCCGGGGCTGGTGGGTCCCTTCCAGTCGCCCAATCAATGGGATCCGCCGACGGCCCTGAAGATGGCCTATACGGGGCCCAACCAGTTCATCCGGCTACAGAAGATGTCGGCGGGCGATGAATTCAAGCTGCACGACGGCAATGCCTGGGACCGCAGCACGCCGCAGGCTTCCAAATGGTATGATGAAGTGGACGCCTATCCGGGCCAGTTGTTCCTGGATGGCGTCGTCGCCAACGAGAATAACCTGAAGAACCCGGTGACCTTCGACGGCGCAGATCCGGCGGACTCGCTGGTGCGGGTGATCTTCGACGGCAGCGACGTGAAGAGCCTGAAGTACTCGCTTACG
>DASZWE010000113.1:0-2845 GCA_035546735.1 Puia sp. | reverse complement strand
GTGACCCCCGCCGCACACAGCGAGTTCCTGCATTTCCTGAAGGAGAATGAAAAGGATATCATGATCGCCCCGATGATCACCGTCGCGGAGCATATAAAAGAATGGCAGGCGCGGGACAAGGCGGCTAAGATCCAGCAGCAGGCTACAGAGGCGGATTATAAGGATATGCTGGCTCAATTGCACATCGGGTCCACCCGGCCCGGTCCATCGGGTAATCCATCGGCGCCCAATGCGGCCAATGTGGATGAATCGAAGGCTTCTCCCTATACATCGCTGCCTGATCCGCTGGTCCTGAATAATGGCAAAAGGGTCATGGATGCAAAGACCTGGTGGAGCAAGCGGCGTCCCGAGATCGTAGAATATTATGACCGGGAGATATACGGAAGGGTGCCGAAGAACACCCCCAGGGTCACATGGGAAGTGCTGCGTACGGCGGATACCGTCATTGGCGGCATTGCGGCTGTCACGAAGAGTCTTGCGGGGCATGTCGATAATTCATCTTATCCATCCATCAAGGTCGATATACAGCTCACGCTGACAACGCCAAAGAATGCGGGCAGGCCTGTACCTGTGATGATGGAGTTTGGATTTGTATTCCCTCCCGGATTCCGCTTCCCTCCGCCGCCGCCCGGCACGCCGGTGGATAAACCCTGGCAGGAGCAGGTATTGGAGCAGGGATGGGGTTATGCTATCCTGGTACCGACAAGCTACCAGCCGGACAATGGCGCCGGGCTGACGCAGGGGATCATTGGATTGTGCAACAAGGGACAGCATCGCAAGCCGGATGATTGGGGGGCTTTGCGGGCATGGGCCTGGGGGGCGAGTCGCGCCGTAGATTATTTCGAGACGGATAAGGAGGTGGATGCAAAGCAGATAGGCATCGAGGGATTGTCGAGATATGGAAAGGCTACAGTCGTTGCCATGGCGTATGAGCCGCGGCTGCATATTGCGTTCATCGGATCGTCCGGCAATGGGGGTGTAAAGATCATGCGCCGGATGCTGGGCGAGCAGGTGGAGAACCTGGCTTCATCGGGGGGATATCACTGGTTTGCCGGGAACTTTATCAAATACGCCGGTCCCTTGACGCCGCATGACCTGCCGGTGGATGCACATGAGCTGGTAGCTTTGTGTGCGCCGCGTCCCGTATTTATCAGCTCCGGCAGCCCGAAAGTGGAGGGGCAGTGGGTGGATGCGAAGGGCATGTTCCTGGGCGGAGCGTATGCGGCCCCCGTGTATGAGCTGTTGGGGAAGAAAGGATATGGTACGATGGAGTTCCCGCCTATCGGGACGGCGCTGGTGGGTGGCGACATTGCCTGGCGTCAGCACAGTGGAGGACATACGACGGCTCACAACTGGGCGACATTCATCGGCTGGGCTAAGCGATATACAAAGTAGGGGCGGTCATTTGCTGGTATTCTGTCGGAGTGACATGAAACCGTTTCAGGAATGCCTTGCCGAAATTGCTTTGGGAGTTAAACCCCACCATTTTGGCGATTTCGCATACCTTATGGCGGGTGGTCGATATGAGCTCTGCCGCCCTGTTCAAACGGGCTACATTGATCAGCTCATTGGGCGTCAGGTCCGAGACGCATTTTAGTTTTCTGTAGAATGTCGGCCGGCTCATATTCATGAGTTTCGCCAGGGTGTCGACATCGAGATCGATGTTCTCAAGATTGTCGGAGATGAAGTCATTCAGCTTGTGCAGGAATTTTTCGTTGTCTTTTGAGCTGCTGCTCATATGGGCGTAGAGCGAGTGGGCAAAATAATTCTTTATCCGGGCCCGGTTGGTGAGCAGGTTTTTTATCTGGGCTTTCAGGTATTCGCGGGACAGGGGTCTTTCCATACAGGCGTCCGCGCCGGATTCCAGGCTTTTGATCCTGGCCGGGCCCCCGGCAATGAGCAGGATCACGGGAATATGAGCGTAATTTACGGAGGTCTTCAATTGAGCGCACAATTTGCCGCCGTCTGTGTACCCCAGATCCATGTTACTTATAACCAGCTGAATGGATCGCGTTTCCAGGAGGTGCAGCGCAGTTCTTTCGTTTTGGGCGGTAAGTACAGCATAGGCGTCGCCCAGCTGTCTGCTAAGCAGGTCCAGCTCGATCTTATCGTGGTTGATCAGCAGTATGGTGCCGGCGGATGCAGTGTCCCGGGGAGGTATCGGGTGATACAGCCCATGTGTAGTGCTTGCAATCATTAATTGCAAAAGTATAAGCGTCAGACAGTTAGGGATGCCTTATTTGTTGAAATTTGTAGCACAATTGTTTAGAATCATGAGAAATCGATTATATTGTTGTGGAAGGTGATCACCAGCGCATGCCTGTAAGAAGATACATACTATTTATTTGCTTTGTGCATATTGCGGTGGCGGCGGCCGCCCAACCTTCCCATATCAATTTTACTTCCCTGACCTCCAGGGATGGGTTGTTATCCAACTCCGTAAACGCCATTTTGAAAGACAGGTATGGTTTGTTGTGGATAGCGACGGATGACGGGTTGAACAAGTTCGACGGGACGAATTTTACGGTGTATCGTCACCAGGCGGGGGACAGCTCTAGCCTCCGTGCGAATGAGATCCTGGCCTTGTATGAGGACCCTCGCGGCAATCTGTGGGTGGCCACCAGCGGAGGGGCGATAAGTCAATATGACAGGAGAAAGGACAAATTCATCCACTTTCCTGCGGGTGCGGGCGGGGATGGTTTTCTGTCCAATGCGGTGGTAAGGAGCATTTGCGGCGACCGCGATGGAAAGATCTGGATGGCCCAGTTCGAGAGCCCGTATGTGCTGGACCCCGCTACAGGCCGTATCGTGAAGATGGATCTGACCAGATAGTCGTGCAGCGACT
>DASZWE010000112.1:0-3995 GCA_035546735.1 Puia sp. | reverse complement strand
AACGAGCAGAAGGAATTTGAGCACTTCCGCCGATGCATACCAGCTATGCAGCGATCTGCCCTGTGGTGTCTGTCCCTGCCGGATCAGGCTGACCCTTTTGTCCAGGTGCGGGAGCCACCAGAAGGTTTGCAGGAGGAGGATCACTCCTATAGGAGCTTATACCGGCTGTCATGCCAGCCCAGAGGAATGGGACTAATAATTGACTAAGATCGATCATTTGAAAAGATTGACGGATGATGTGGTGATGCAAGAAGGCGCGGGGATTAAAGAGAACTTTTCACCTTTTTAAGAAACACAGATCATTTTCCAATTGTCTGTTGAATTCTCCCAATCTGGCCGATTGCAGGAGCCGCAGGATATCCTCGCGGATCTTTTTGAACTCATAGTGTACCGGACAGGGTTTTGCCTCGGAACATTGTTTTAGTCCCAGGGCGCAGCCGGAGAAGATCTTGTCTCCATCTACAACCCGCACGACATCGGCCAGTGTGGCGCGCATGGAATTCTTATCCAGATAGAACCCTCCGGATGGTCCTTTCTGCGATTGTACCAATCCCTTGCGGCTGAGATCCTGAAGGATCTTTGCGATGAAATGTTCCGGCGAGTCAATGCCTTTTGCAATTTCCCGAATGCCTACTTTTGAGCCGTCTTCAGACTTCTGCGCAATAAAGAGGACAGCCCGGATGGCATATTCACATGTCTTTGAAAACATTTTCCTGAATTGTTCCACAAAGGTACATGCCTCCGGGATATAAAAGACGTTTTTATCTTTTTTATTCGATTTCCTTTTTTATACCCAGCTTCTTGAGCTTGGAATGAAGGGTGGTGGGGGGCAGCCGTAACAGTTCAGCAGCGCCGCCAGGTCCGCCTATCTTGTGATTGCATTTTTTCAGGACGGCCAGGATATGGTCCCTTTCCAGTTCGTCCAGCGTTTTAAGGGATGAGCCGGAGCTTGTATCGGAGAGATCGATATTCACATCTGCCGACAAAGGAATTTCCTTGATGGTAGGGCCGGATGTCATGAGAATGCTGCGTTCGATGAGGGTTTCCAGCTCACGTACATTGCCCGGCCAATCATATCGCATAAGGGCTTCCAGCGCCCGGTGGGAGATGTTGGTTATCTTTTTGCCGGAATGTTGTGTATGCCGGTGGATAAAGTGAGCGGCCAACAGGGGGAGATCTTCTCTTCTCTCCCGCAGGGGAGGCATATGGATGGGGAATACGTTGAGCTGGTAGAACAGGTCGCTGCGGAATCGGCCTTCTTCTACTTCCTTTCGAAGATTGCGATTAGTGGCGGCGATGAGGCGTACATTCTTTTTTTCCTGGATGGTCCGAAGCAATCGGGCCTGAAGCTCCAGGGGTATCTCTGCTATTTCATCCAAAAAGAGCGTACTGTCACCCGCCAGCTCGAATTTGCCGATGTGTTTGTCCACGGCGCCCGGGATGTTGCTCTTCTCATGACCAAAGAGCTCGCTTTCCATCAGGTGGGCGGGCAGGGCAGCGCAATCGACCCGGATCATGAACCTGTCCTTCCGGGCAGATGCATGGTGGATGGCTTTTGCGACCAGCTCTTTGCCTGTACCCGTCTCGCCCAGGATGAGCACGGTGCTGTCCGAAGGGGAGACAATGGATATCAGCTGGAACAGCTTCTGCATGGCGCTGCCGGAGCCGATGATCTCCGTAGAGCCATGCGCTTTTTTGATCTGCTCCTGCAGATAGCGATTCTCTTCTTCCAACCGGAATTTATACTGATGGCTATCCTCCAGCTGGCTTTCGATCTTTTCATAGGCCCAGAGGTTGGCCACGCCAATGGATATCTGGTCGCAAAGACGCTGGAACAGGCTGATCGCGCGATGGGTCAGAAGGCCTTTCTGCTTAAAAAAGATGAACAGGCTGCCAAAGCAACGGTTGTTCTCGCGAAGCGGGATAGCCACCATCTCCCGCATGCCGTTGTCATGAAATGACCGAATATAGGAAGCTTTAGGGAAGGAGACCGCCAGCTCGTCCATATCGTAGAAGAGGGGCATGTCCGACTGGAGCAGCTCATCGTAAATACCGTCCGCCACGGGATACTTCTCTGTGGCCCCAGAGGCATAGTCGCTGTACGTCTCGCCATCTGCATCGAGGCGGGATATCGTCAGCCCGTCATACGGTAGGATATTACGCAAAGCGCCCCCGACAACGCTGAGGAAATCCTTTTTATTACGAGTAGATATGAGGCCTTTGCCAAGAGAAAGGAGCAGGCTTTTATCATGGTCCCTTTCCAGGATGCCTTCATGGGTAAGGATGTTGGTAAAGGTGATGGAAAGCTGGTTGGACAGTATCCGTATGGTATCCAGGTGCCAGGGAGTGAACCATCCCTTTGTTTTGGAGAAGAGGATGAGAAAGCCAAAACTTTCCCCTTCCCTGCGCAGAGCCATCATGACGATCTCTTTTATACCCCTGCTATGGCCGTGCCGGATATATTCCGGTATCGGTCCCGGTATCGGTCTGTCCAGATCGAATACCAGCGGATGGTCGGTGCCAAGGACAGCTTCGACAAGACCCCCATGGTGGGCGCCCAGGGCGCCGGAGGCCGGGTGGTCCTGGAGAATAATGCGGCTATGATCAAATTCAAAGAGCTGATGCAGTCGCTGGTCCAAAAGCAGGAGCAGGTCTTCCTTGTTCCTGACCCTTACAAGGTCGGTGCTGAGGGAAAGCAGGGTCTCGCTGTCCTGCCGCTGTTTCGATATTCTTTCTTCGGAGAGGACATTCTTAAGGGCAGGACCTATCATATAGGAAAAGTGCTGGACTATCTCCAGGTCTTCGATGCCGATGAGGGCTTTTTCGACAAAAAGAAAAAGGGAGCCCAACAGGTGGCCGTGGCTGCGCAGACGGACAGAGATCATACGGCTGATGGACGGGCGGTACCATTTGGCGATATAGCGAGGCGGATCAGGTCTGAGCAGGATGCCTGCAATATCAACCACCAGGGGGGAAGGGGAGGCCATGGTGATATTGCAAATACCGTCGTCCAGCCTGAATTTTTCACGTGACAGCTGGGTATAATCGCTCTTCTCCATCATACCCTGATCGCAATGATGGATGAAGACGCTGTGCGTTTGTTTGTCCTCGTTGAGTATGGAAAGGAGTATATCGCTGATCGTTAGTTTGGGCGCCAGGCTTGCAGCGATGAGGTGAAGAAGGCTTTTCTTATCGTCAACAGATGCCAGATCATTGCCGAAATTGGCAAATAAGACTGATAAGGATAGAGGGTCCTTCATGTACTAGCGGTATTAAGGGGTTTTGACGCTAAAATGAAAACAATATACGAAATTTCGTACCCGCATTGAAAGAAATACGAAATATCGTACCTCCCATCCTGAAATTTAGTTCCTTCTAACTAATAATCAATTAATTAGACTTCTTCGATAAACATCTTTCTTTTGTTATTGGCTAACAGGGAGATAACATCTTCCTCTGTACCTGTGAAGGGGCCCGAGGATTCGATCTTCAGCGTAGCCATGGCGGCGGCAAACTCTCCGGATTCCTGGAGGCTTTTGCCTTTCGACCTGTAATAGAGATAGCCGGCCATATAGGTATCGCCGCATCCTGTTGCATCCACGACGGAGGTGATAGGATGATAGGCGGGTATGACATGAAAATTCCTGCCATTGTAGATGACGGAACCTTTGCTGCCCAGGGTAATAACCACCTCCCTGACACCCCAGTCGAATAATATCCTGGCCCCCTTGCGTACATCCGTCTCGCCTGTGAGGACCGTCATTTCGGACTCGTTGGCCTTTAGCACGTGGACATATTGAAGGGCCTCTTTTTTGGCAGGCCAGTCGATGGCAAATACGTTCCTGTTCCGAACTTCCCTTAAATAGCCCTGAACATCCAGGGATACCATACCTTTCTCCGAAAGGGGCTTGAATAATTCCGAGGGGATATCGTCGGCCAGCAAAGGTCCTAAATGAAAGAAGCGGGCATCGATGGAAAGAAGCTGATCCGCCGTA
>DASZWE010000111.1:0-11143 GCA_035546735.1 Puia sp. | reverse complement strand
ACCGCCCAATGCCTCGAGCTTTTGCTCTATCCTGCGCAGCTGGTAGGCATAGTCGGTCTGCTTGTCATTCTCATCAGCCAGCTGTTGCTCGGACTGTGCGATCAGGTCCTGCTGGCTGCTGGTCTCCGCGGCAATATCTGTAAGTCCCGCGTCCCGAACAAGCTTTTGCTTCTCATCGTACTCCTGCTTTTTCTTCTCCATGATGCTTTCCAGCGTGTCGATGGACTCCTGCGACTTGGTGCTGCGGATGTTCTTGTAGACCCTGAGGAATTCTGCGTACGACCGGTTCACCATAAAGGCGGACAGCTCAGGGTTCTCGGTCTTGCAATTCACTTCGATATAGTCGGTAGCCTGTACCTTGAATACATTGAGGTAGGTTACCAGGAACTTATAGCCATATCCATACAGATTCAGATATTCCAACAATGCCTTTTCCTCGGGCTTATAGGATGTGAGCACGCTCATGGTCTCGAGCTTATCCTCGAATGTCTTTCGGGCTTCTTCGGCATTTACGCTCTTATAGAAGGGGGATTGTTTCTGTGCGCTGGTAAGGGTGCGAAAGGGCTTCGGACTGGTCATGTCATGCAGGATCAGCTCGTAGGACAGAAGACTTAGGACGGAGGGCGAGGTCCAGGTATTGATGGCATTGTTGAATTTTACTTCCGCATCGTACATGCCGCCGCTGCTCTCGTTAATCTTGATCTCGTCAGGGATGGCGAATCCGGTGGATATCCTTGTGGAGGAGAAATAGTATTTCTGTTGGTTGCGGGTCAATATCCAGGCAACAACAGCGGCCAGCACGGCAGACCCGAAAATGATCCACTTCCGCTTCAACAATATCCTGAATAAATACGCGAGATCCATGAACGTGAATTTAGGCCAAAAATACTCTTAAAATCCGCATGATGCCAATAACTTAGTGTAAAACTATGCCCTAACGAAAAAAATGGCTTTTTATTACAATGTGCGGGCATCCCGGCGTCTTTCAAAATCCTCAAAAAACCTGTAGATTTGACGACTCATGAACAGACGCAAAGCAATCGTTCGTATCTCCCTGGCGGGACTGGGTATCGCAGCCGCCGGAACAGCATACAAATGGTGGGATCTGGTGAAAAGCCCGGACTTTAGCCCTCTCGACAAGGACCTGCTCGCCGCGCTGTGCGAGACCATCATCCCGGCTACGGATACGCCCGGCGCCCGGGACACAGATACCCACGACTTCGTCATAAGAATGATCCGGTACTGCACTCCCCGCAAGGAGCAAAACAATTTTCTCCACGGTCTCCGGGAGATCCAAAGCTATTGCCAGTCCAAATACGGCCAGCCCTACCAGCGTTGTACCCATGAGCAGCAAACCGCCGCCCTGACCAGGTTCGAAGAGAAGGGCAAGCCCTTCAACGGCAAATTGGGGAAAGTGGAATTACGCCTGATGGGAAGGCCATTCTTTGCTATTCTCAAAGATTATACCATACAAGGTTACTGCACCTCTCAGCCGGGCGCTACAAAGGGATTGAATTACGTTTATATACCGGGCAGCTTTAAAAGCTGTATCCCGCTGGAACCAGGACAAAAGGCCTGGGCCACCAATTAACAGGACGGGCCGGAGGCTCGTCGTCCGAAGGACAGACATTAAACTTTTGCAGAAAACGGCCTATATTCTTTCGAGGCCGTTTTCTGGACATAAACATCGATCATGGGAGATCCAATAAAGGACCATACTTTCGACGCCATTGTCGTAGGCTCCGGCATCAGCGGGGGATGGGCGGCCAAAGAGCTTTGCGAAAAAGGTCTCAGGACCCTGGTCCTCGAGAGAGGCCGGAATGTCGAGCATATAAAAGACTACCCGACAGCCAGCCTGAATCCATGGGACTTCGAATACCGGCTTAACAATACAGAAAAAGAGCGGGAAGAAGACCCGATCCGGACCGCCTATGGCGATGCAGGCAGCACCCTCTTTTTCGTCAAGGACAGTGAACACCCTTATATTCAGGAAAATAATTTTTTTACCTGGGTCCGCGGATACCAGGTTGGCGGCCGGAGCCTCACCTGGGGCAGACAAACATACCGTCTCAGTGACCTGGACTTCGAAGCCAACCTTCGCGACGGTCATGGAGTGGACTGGCCCATCCGGTACAAGGACCTGGCCCCCTGGTACGATTATGTGGAAGACTATATAGGGGTCAGCGGCCAGAAGGAGAATTGGCCGTGGCTGCCCGATGGCAACTTCCTGCCGCCCATAGAAATGAACTGTATCGAAGATCACTTTTCCAGGTCTGTACGCAGCCGTTTCTCCGACAGGATCGTCACCAATGCCCGTACGACCAACCTGACCAGGGGCTGGAATGGAAGAGGTCCATGCCAGTACCGGAACCTCTGCTCCCGGGGCTGCCCGTTTGGAGGCTATTTTAGCAGCAATGCCGCCACCCTGCCCGCCGCCGCCGCCACCGGCAAGCTCACGCTTCAGCCTGATTCCATCGTCCTGGAAGTACTCTATGACGAACAGAAGAACAGGGCTTCCGGCGTACGTGTCATGGACGCCCATACCCGCGCGGTGACGGAATACTATGCACAAGTCATCTTCCTTAATGCCTCCACCATCGCAACCGCGGCCCTCCTGCTGAACTCCACCTCCCGCCGCTGGCCACAGGGTCTCGGCAATTCCAGTGACCAGGTGGGTCGCAATCTCATGGACCATTTTACGGGTACAGGCGCCGAGGCAGAATTCGACGGCATGAAGGACGAATATTACTTTGGCCGCAAACCCATCGGCATCTATATTCCCCGCTATCGCAATGTGTCTCCCGCCACCACCCGGAAAGACTATATCCGGGGCTTTGGCCTGCAGGGCAAAGGCGCCCGCGCGGAATGGCGCGAAAATGCCGCCCGCCTGCAAGGCTTTGGCCAGAACTTCAAAAAACAGCTCCTGCAGCCCGGTCCCTGGATCATGTGGGTGGGCGGATGGGGTGAAACCCTCCCCTATGCGGACAACCGGGTGACGCTCGATGCCGGGCGCAAAGACCAATGGGGCTTGCCGCTGGTGAAAATAGCCTTTGAATACCATGATAATGAGAAGAATATGAGCAAGGACATCCTTGCTGACATCAACGAGATGTTCTCCTCGGCAGGCTTCACGAACATCCGGTCCTATAGCTATCTGCAGCCGGGAGGCTGGGCAGTGCACGAGATGGGTACGGTCCGCATGGGCCGCGATCCAAAATCCTCTGTCCTCAACGCCTTCAACCAGATGCACGAAGTAAAGAACGTCTTTATCACGGACGGCAGCTGTATGACCTCTTCGGGCACGGCCAATCCATCCCTGACGTACATGGCCCTCACCGCACGCGCCTGCGACTACGCGGTCACCGAATTGAAAAAAGGGAATTTATAGCTCACGGTGCGGGACTCCGGCTAACGAAGCCGCGTATGCGCCTGAACAAGGTGCGGTAGGTCGCTATCGAGTGATTCCAAACGGAGTGCAGCTCCAGTCCTATCTGTCTGCGCATGATAAAATACCACGCGACAAATCCCAACAACGTGGCGATGACCGTGCCGATGGCAGCCCCATAGAATCCAAATACCCGCAGGCAGATATAGTTGGAGACCAGCGCCATGGTCAGGGTGCCTGTATTGGCCCAGAAGGTGATCCTGGACTTGCCCATCGAGTTGAGCAGATTGGCCGCCTGGTTCTGTGCAGGCCGGAAGATACCCGTGATCATATATATCTGAAGTATCGGCGCAGCCAGGGCATAGGCAGGCCCGCCGACAATGTAGGTGAACAGCGTGGGAAACGATATGATGACCAGGGCCATTGGAATGGTAAAGGTCAGCAGGATGGCCACCATCCGCTCATAAAAGAACTTGACCCTTGCCCCATCTCCTTCCGCAGAGGCGCGGGAGGCCTTTGGAAAAAGGATCTCCGCAGCCGCATAGCTTGGAATGTCCACGAGAAGATTGATACGGGATGCGACATTGTAGTAGGCGACGAACTTGGGTTCGATAATGAACTTCCCGATCATCAGCTGGTCCAGGCTCTGGCTCATATTGGCCACCACGCCCGATCCGAATATATACCCCCCGAAATGGAATATCTCCTTTATCCATTTTTTACTGGCATTGAATCTGAACAGGAGATATTTACGGCTGTCCAAAAAAAGCACCAAAGCGCCAAGGCCGATGCTGATGGACTGATAGATGGCCAGCTGTACCACCGTCAGCGGCCAGTCCAGTACCTTATAAAGCACTATTACCAGAAAAAAGAAGACCTGCCGCGCCAGGCCGCCGGCAAAGCCCCCGCGAAAATCCAGGTTCGATTGCTGTACTGCCTCCAGGTGAGCATAGAACACCATAAAGATCAACCCGGGAATGAACCACTGCAGCATGTCGCCCAACTCATTCCCCGTGTGGAACCATCTTCCAAGCCAGTTGGAGAACAGCACTATCAATATGATAAACAGGAGGGTAATGGCGGCGTTGATAAGAAAGGACGACGACGCTATCTCCGCCTGCACTTCCTGGTCGTCGATGCTGCTGACATACTTGATATGCGCATTCTTCAACAATGAGCTCTTGCTGAGCTCGAAGATGCCGGTGATGGTAAGGAACAGAGCCCACATGCCCATCTGATCCACCGTGAGCTTCCGGGTGAGCAGCACCAGGTTAAGGAACCCGAAAAAGGTCAGCGAAAATCGCTGAAAAAATGTATAGAAGGCGCTACGGATCCAGTATGAAGACAAATATTTTTTCAAACGCTAAATGGTTTTCTGACCTGGACAAAGATAATATGCAGACGACGGTATTTATAGTTTATATCCCTGATATTTCAGATATTTGCGGGGCAGGCCGGAGGGCCTTCTGTCCTCGGAAGCCCCTGAAAGGGGCGTGTCCGAAGGACAGACATTAGCGGTTTGCGGAATTGGGCTAATTTTTCCGCAGCCCAATTCATGCACACGACATATGCAATTTTGGCAATACATTTTTTTTACCAGCTGTGTGTTGGTTTTCTACAATTATGGCGGCTATGCCATTCTGGCCGGACTGCTAAACGCTTTCATGCGGACCAGGGACAGACCCGACCCCAATTCCCCCGCCACCCCAAAAATATCCTTTATTGTGGCAGCCTTTAACGAAGGCGCCATCATCCGGGAAAAGATACTCAACTCCCTTGACCAGGATTACCCCGCAGACAGCCTGGAATTCCTTTTTATCACCGATGGCTCCACAGATGATACACCGGGCATCATCTCGGCCTACCCCTCCATCCGGCTGCTGCACGAACCGCAGCGCAGGGGTAAATCAGCCGCTATCAACAGGGCAGTGCATGCAGCTACAGGGGATATACTTATTTTCAGCGATGCTAATACTATGCTAAACAAAGAGGCTGTTCGCCTCATCGCACGTCATTACCGGGACCCGAAAGTGGGGGGTGTTGCGGGAGAGAAAAAAGTGCTGTCAGGCGCAGCATCGGACGCCGGCACTCCCGGCGCGGGTGAAGGCTTGTACTGGAAATACGAGTCCAGGCTAAAACAAATAGATTCTGACTTTTATTCCGTAGTCGGCGCCGCGGGGGAGCTTTTTTCCCTCCGCAAGGGACTTTACGAGCCGCTGCCGCACAATATTATCCTGGATGACTTCATCCTTTCCCTCCGGGCGGCCCAAAAAGGCAGCCGGATCATCTATGAACGGGATGCCTATGCGACGGAGATGCCTTCCTTCTCCCTGCGGGACGAAAAAAAACGCAAGGTCCGCATCGCGGCGGGTGGCTTCCAGTCCATCGTCATGCTCTGGCCCCTCCTGCTGTTCTGGCGACATCCAAGACTGACCTTCCTCTATGTGTCTCACCGGGTGCTCCGCTGGACCCTTAGCCCTCTCTGCCTGATCCTGGCCCTGGTCGCTAATGTAATATTGTTTTTTACTACTGATAGCCAACTCTTTACTCTCACACTGGCGGCTCAGCTGGCCTTTTACGGCCTGGCGATCCTGTCCCTGATACCCGTCCTGGCTGCCGGCAGACTGGGAAAATTATGCAAGATCCCCTACTATTTCGTCTTTATGAACGTTAGTGTTATACTTGGATTTTTCCGCTGGCTGAAGGGCGGTCAGTCCGCCGTATGGGAAAAAGCCCGCCGCGCAGAAGCAGGGATCGCCAAATGAAGACAATGGAAACAAAACCTACACCGAAAAAAAGCTGGCTTGCCAAAGCCTTCAACACCTCCGTACTGGAAAAGAGCCGGATGGCCTGGGTGGACTATCTCCGCGGCATCGCCATCATTCTTGTCGTCTATCGCCATACTTTCATCGGCATCGAGCGGAGCAATATCGCGGTGCCCACGATCCTGCAGAATGCGAACCTGATGTTCTACAGCTTCCGGATGCCTCTGTTCTTTATTCTTTCCGGCGTATTCATCAACGCCAGCATCGGCCGGAAATCATTCGGAAAACTGGTCTATTCCAAATTCGAATTGCTCATCTATCCTTATTTCATCTGGGCTACCATTCAAATAACCCTGCAGATACTTCTCTCGAAATATACCAATGCGGAAAGGACGCCGCACGACTACCTGGCGCTCTTTTACCAGCCTCAGGCCCTCGACCAGTTCTGGTACCTGCCGGCGCTGTTCAATTGCACGATCGTATACCTGGTATTGAAGGCCAGGCTGCATGTGCCTGCCTGGGCGCAGGTCATCATCGGAATAGGCCTCAATATGCTGGGACCGCATCTCAAGGATATCAGCATGATTGCCGACTGGATGGATTTTTATATCTATTTCGCTCTGGGTGACCTCTGTTCGGATCTCTTTTTCCGGGAAGGGAGCCAGCGATTTTTTAAGAGTTCCTATACCCTGCTGGCGGTGACGCCTGTCTTCATCGTCACGGAACTATGGTATTTGCATGACCTGCCTGAACACAATTTCGAATACCTGGCCATCGCCGTCATCGGCTGCTTCTGTATGATCGTGCTGGCCTTCCGTCTGCAGAGCTGGAATATCCTGCGCTGGCTGCGCGTCGTGGGCTTTCACTCCCTCTTCATCTATGTCATCCATGTGCTGGTCACCTCTTTCACAAGGATGATCCTTACAAAGATCCTGGGGATACACATTCCGGAAATACTGCTGGTATGCGGGATCTTCTTTGGAGTGACGATACCCATTATATTTTACAACCTGCTGATAAAGGATGGCCCCCTCTGGTTCCTTTTTACACCCAGGAAACCCGTGAAGAAAACGCCGGCGCCCGCACCGTTAGTTATATCTTCTGATAATGCTTAACACATCGGGGTCGATGTGGCGTGCGGTATCGCTGAGCGGCTTGCCAAAAAGCACCGTCTCATACTCATTGCGATAGACGCCGTTGGCCTGCGTACGAACCATGACCTTTTTGTCCAGCGAAGTAAAGGTGAAATACCCGACGGCTGCTACACCCAGCATAAGATAAACGGCGCAAAACGCAGTTGCCAGCACCCTCGGCGCTCTGGCCTTTGGCAGGGGCAGCTGGGCAATAACGGCGGCGATCAATGGCAGCACGGGCACCCAAAAGCGCGGGTCGTAGAATGGCCAGTCGAACATCAGCACGGTATAGAAGGCTAAATACGCCTTTACGATAAAGGGGACATTGTTCTTCCGGATAAAAAGCACCCACATAAAGCCGGCGACAAAGAGGATACCCGTTATAGTAAAGATCTGTTTGGCGGCAGCGGAGGGAACGTATGGAAAGAGCTTTACAATGGAGGTATTGAACCCCACTTCAGACCATTCCGCAAAATGCCATTTGATCATGCCGGCAAAGGTCACGCCCTTTTGAAATTGTTTGGTAAATACCCCGGTATAATGGTCCAGTCCCAGCTGCTTCGAGAAGATAAGCACTACTACGATGACGGCAAAAATAGCAACTACGTATATTTTGTTCCGGAGGATCAGCTGAAGCAGCGCCTTTCTATATTGCCATACCAGTCCGGCCACAAGAGCGGCTATCAGCGAGATGCCGACGCTCCGGGTCAGGAAAGCAAGTCCGCCCAGCGCAAAAGCGGCCACCAGGGAGATGACACGCTTGTCCTTCGTATAGCGGTGAAAGAAATACAGGCTGGCCATGCTGAAGAAGATATACTGCATCTCGGACATGGGATGTGTCACATACTTGATGACCGTCCAGTTGAGCAGCACGATGAACAGCAGGGCATAGGGCCGCAGGGTCTCTCCAAAAAGCTTTTTTACCATCCAGAGGCCGCCCGCCAGGTACAGGATATTGATGAGGACGAGCACGAAGGAATGCAGCAGGTGCAGCTTGGAAAGGAGCAGCAACAGCGCCGTATACCCACAAGGCATATAATCCTTTGCCGCATCGGAATCGGGAGAGCAGCCGAACTCGATACAGTCCTTGATGAGGAAATAACGGACCATGTCCACATGGAGACGAATAGGCGTCAGGCAATTCAATAGGTAAGCAGCTGCCAGCGCATAGATGGCCACCTTTAACCATCCGCCATACCGGGAGACGGGCATCATTATGAGAACAGATTATATTTCAGAATACAGAAAATAGCCCGGAAACCATCCCGCCATCCTATCTTCTTACCCTCCTCGTAGGTGCGGCCATAATAGGAAATACCCACTTCATAGATCCGGATATTCGGGACCCGGGCGATCTTGGCTGTCACCTCGGGCTCGAAGCCGAAACGCTTCTCCTTCAGCTCGATATTTTGAATGATGGAGGTCTTGAACATTTTATAGCAGGTCTCCATATCCGTAAGGTTCAGGTTGGAGAGCATATTGCTCAGACGGGTAAGGAATTTGTTCCCGATGGAGTGCCAGAAAAAGAGGATACGGTGCGAATTGCCCCCCAGGAATCTGGAGCCGAACACGACATCCGCGGAACCCCTGATCACGGGTTTCAACAACAGATTGAACTCTTCAGGGTCATATTCCAGGTCGGCATCCTGTATGATCAGGTAATCGCCGGTGGCCTTTTGGATGCCGGTGTGGATAGCGGCGCCCTTGCCCATGTTGACCTCGTGTTTATAATATTGCATGTTGAGCTCAGGATGAGCCTTGATATATGCTAATAAAACTTCCTCGGTCGCGTCTTTGGAACAATCGTTCACCAGGATCAGCTCTTTCTCTATGTTATTGAGCAATTTTACCTCCGCGACGCGGTCCAGTATAAGATGTATGGTCTTTGCTTCGTTATAGGCCGGAACAATGATAGAAAGCTTTGTAAATTTTTCCATTTTTCTGATTCTAAGGAGGTTATTTAGGTCGTCAAAATACAATATAATGATCTGACTTGCAATATTTTTAAAACATTTTGAAAAAAAACGTGGAAATTCATTTATTATTATCGACTTTAATTTCAATGTGATCCATGAAACGCATCTACCCCTTCCTCTGCCTCTCTTTCTTCATTTTCCTGTTCATTTATGCCTTTCTTCATACCTGGGAATACGATGAGGCATGGACCTGGCTGTCGGTAAAAAACGAATCCTTTGGCGACCTGGTGCTCTACAGGCATTTCAACATCGCCAACAACCATATACTCAATTCCCTTTGGTTCAAACTCATGCAGACCATCGGATGCAGGCATGTCATCTTTTATAGAATGGCAAGTCTCCTCTCTTACATTCTATACTGTTATTTCTTATGGAAAGCAATCACCTGGAAGACGCCTTTATGGGAAGGCAAGTCGGACTGGTGGCTGGTACTCTTCTTCCTGCCGCCGATAATGGTCTATTTCGCTCTCGGCAGGGGCTATGCGATGGCATCCACTTTTTGTGTGGGCTCCCTCTATTATATGAAAGCCTGGCTGGATGAAAAAAGAACATCGGACTATTGGAAATTCTTTTGCTGCGGGGTGATCAGCTCCCTTTCCATCGTCAGTTTCCTCTTTCCATTCCTGGCCATGTTGATATATTCAGAACGGGCCGGAGGCTCGTTGTCCGAAGGACAGACATTAGACCTTTCCGGAAAACGGACTACATTTCCCCGGTGGGCCGTTTTCCGGACATTTTTCCGCAGCGGCGGAAAGGTTTTTTCTGTACGGAATATACTCTCAGCAGCGCTGGCTTTGCCCCTGCTGGGCTATATCTATTACGTGGGCAGGATCATTCTGCTGAATGACAAGATCATCAACGGGACGGATCATCTCTTTATCAACGGCATGTACAGCACGTTCTTCGGATTCCTCGGCATTTATGATTTTATCTTCCCATCTCCGGAGCTGTTGGAACATTTCAACCTGGTATTGATCTCGAAGATCCTGGTCCCTCTCAGCTTTGTTCCCGTGTTCTGGATCATGGTGCGCAAACGCAAGGCCCGGGCCTTTCCCGAACTGACCCTGCTCCTGCTCATTACCCTCATGCTGCTTGGCGCACATCTGGTATTGAAAGCAAAATATCCCTCGGACCGGTCTGTCATCTATTTTCTTTATTTACTCTACATTCCCATCATCCTGTATATCATCCGGGAAAAGAATAAATTTTTCAAGCTGCATTACTTTGTGGTCCTTTTCTTCAGCCTCGTAAATTTTGCGGGTTTTTTTTATGCCCTTATCCGGCCGGATTTCTACCGGGTGATGGCGGCAAAGCCTGCCCGCACTTATACCATTATCTCCGACCTGCAAAACTATCCCGACGAGGTGTATAACGAGCTGTACTTCGACGGCCGTCTTCAGGTCCATTATATCGCCACCAGTTTCGAGACCGACTGGGATAAAGTAGACAGGTCCATTGCTTCGGCGCTGAAGGAAGGCACTGCAGATTATTTACTTGTTCAAAGATCTACCTGGTTGCGTGACCAGTCTCTTTTTGCCGGCAGGCCGGCCCAAAAATTACTGACTTCTTCTTTTAAGGAAGTATATCTGATCCCTCTTCATTAAAAAAGGCCGGCTCATCACGAGCCGGCCTTCGTGTTAAAGATCTTTTATTGCTTATTCTTCAGCAACTGGATGATCTTCTGTTCACCTCCATTGTTGTAGATCACCTTCACGAAGTATGCGCCTGTGGGCAGAGCCGTACCCGGCTGTATCCTCAGCAGGTTGTTACCATCGAAGAGGTTCTCGAAGCGCTGGCTGTAGACAGTTCTACCGCTGACATCCGTCAGGACTACCAGAACATTGTCGCCGGATGTGGCAGGAACGTTCAGGTTGAAGAAGTCAT
>DASZWE010000110.1:0-3396 GCA_035546735.1 Puia sp. | reverse complement strand
CGAAAGGTCCAATTCTCCCGATTTTAGCGTAGGTTTGCCCAACCAAATCCCATACGGGACAAAACCCAATTTTTCATATGGTCGTCAACCTAAGCGAAGAGTATTCCCTGCTATGCAATTGGATCAGCGAGATCCGCGATGAGGACATCCAAAAAGACAGGATGCGCTTCCGCCGCAACCTGGAACGCATCG
Organism: Puia sp.; assembly: GCA_035546735.1. Classification (GTDB taxonomy): domain Bacteria; phylum Bacteroidota; class Bacteroidia; order Chitinophagales; family Chitinophagaceae; genus Puia. Next base: position 3,204 of record DASZWE010000110.1, on the reverse strand, counting down.
GGGAAGTAGCCGCCTACGAGATCAGCAAGGGTCTCGCCTTCGAAGAAAAGGAAGTGCAGACACCCCTTGGCACCGCCATATGTAAAGTGCTGAAAGACCAGCCCGTAGCCGCCACCATCCTCCGGGCCGGCCTCCCTCTCCACCAGGGTATCCTAAACTACTTCGACCGGGCGGACAACGCCTTTATCTCCGCCTATCGCAAACATCAGCGGGACGGTAGCTTCGAGATCAGCCTGGACTATGTATCCTGTCCCGAACTGGAAGGCCGCGTCGTCATCGTCTCCGACCCCATGCTCGCCACCGGCGCCTCCCTGGTAAAGACCATCCAATTCCTCCGCGAAGAAGGCCACCCCTCCGAAATACATGTCGTGGTCGCTATCGCCTGCACCGTGGGGATAGAATACGTCCTGCGCAGCGAACCCAACTGTAAGATATGGTGCGGCGCCATCGATGATGAATTGACAGCCAAAGGTTACATCGTCCCGGGCCTCGGTGACGCCGGCGACCTCGCCTTTGGGGCCAAAGTCCAGATGTAAACTTGCTATTGCCAGATATTTTTGTTATTTTTCGAATTCTGTACCTATTAAAGCCAACTGTTGGAAAGATTTCGCCGTCTATATAGGATGTCTGTTCTTCCGACGAACCGCTTCCAGTGGTTCCCGAATGGAGTACACTAGCTTGCCGGCAGTGTAGCACCCGATTGTAAACGAGAGACCTTAACTGTTTTATGAAAACAATGTTGCTCAAGGGCCGACAACCAATATATCTCCGCACCTGCAGAGTAGGATTGCTTTTAATTATGGGCCTTATCCTTGCCACCCGGACGCTACAAGCGCAGGACCCTGGATTTTCCCAGTTCTTTGCCTCTCCCCTGACCCTCAATCCCGCACTCACCGGGAAGTTCAATGGCGTCTTACGGGTCGCCGGCAACTACCGCAACCAATGGCCTTCCATCAACAATGCTTTTATTACTTCTACCATATCCCTCGACGCTCCCATCCTGCGTAACAAGCTGCCGGACAACGACACTTGGGGCATCGGCATCATGGCAATGACCGACCGCACCGCCAGCGGCGTTCTGAACAGCAATTTTATCGCCTTCTCCACCGCCTACCACAAAAGCCTGGACGAAGACGGCCTCCAACAGATAGGAGTCGGATTCCAGGGCACCTACGGCAACAGGAGCCTGGACGGCACCAAGCTCACCTTCGAGGATGGCCTGCAGCTGGACGGTACCTGGCTGAGATCTCCCACAGAACAGATCAATTCACAATACATCAGCGTACACTTTTTCGATATGAACCTCGGCGTATTGTACAATGGGTCTACCAACGGGAATAATAACTATTATTTCGGCGCCTCCGCTTATCATTTGAACAAGCCGAAAGAATCCTTCCTCGGCATCGATACCATCAATATCCCCGTTCGCTACACAGGTCATGCGGGCGCTTACTTCCCCGTAGCAGGCTCACCCAGCACTATCTACCTCAGCGGCCTTTACAATACACAGGCAGGAGCCCATGAGCTGGTTTTTGGCGGCGCCTGGGCCATCAGCGCCACACAGGACGAATCCTACCCCGTCAACTTCTACGCAGGGGCCTGGGGACGATTCAGCAACGTGACGGACGCCATCATACCTTACGTAGGACTTGATTATGGCAATTTCAGCCTGGGCGTCACCTATGATGTCAACGTATCTTCTTTGAAGACCGCCTCTCAAAGTCGCGGCGGCATCGAGCTCTCGCTCATTTATATCAAAAAGCCTTCCGACGGACATCACGCGGTGCCTTGCCCCAGGTTCTAAAAAGGCAGCCCCAACAGTACACGCTGGCCGCCGCCAACAGCACACTGGTCCGCCCCTGGCATTACAATTGCCTGCATAGTTACATGCCTTCCTCTGTCGTCCATAGAATGCATTATGACGCCAAAAAGCATGTTCTTCGGGTCGTATACGTCTCAGGAATGGTATATGATTACAAGAAGGTACCCCGGAAAGTCTACGACGAAATGAAAACCGCCCCCTCGAAGGGAGAATACCTGAATTACCACATCAAAGGCAAATATCCATACGAAAAGATCATTCCCCCCAATACGTGATCACCAGGTCCATTTGCAACAGGTATCAGCACCGAACATCCCAGCAAGGCCGCGATCCTCTCCTCCGCTCCCGTAAGGTCAACGTTCGTTGAAATATTTTCATAATGCAAAGGTACAGGTTATCATATCTCCGATAGACGCCTTACTTCCCGGCTTTGCGGACGTCGGGTCCCTTCCTGCCGCTGACATAAGGATTGCCTTTCAGATAAAATCGATAGGGCAAGCCCGCATCCACTCCCGCGTAGTCCACGCCGATGCGGGGAGTGGCGATAATTTCGGCCTTGCGGGGCCGATAGCCATCGTCGCCTATATATATTTCCCCTTCGTATAATGAATAGCCCGTATGCAGAGTCGCCAGCCCCATGGCCTTGGAAAGATTGCCCGGCCCACGGGTCAGGGAATGATCCAAATGAACCTTGCCCGTCCTTTTTAGCATGACAGGAATACCTTCCAGGGGCTCCAGCGCCCGTACCAGGACAGCATGGGGGATATCCTCTTTATTGGTCACCACATTAAAAAGATGGTGTATCCCATAAATGAGGTACACATAGGCGGTTCCCCCTTCCCGGTACATCACCTCCGTCCGGCGGGTCCTTCTGCCGGAATACGCATGGGACGCGCGATCCACCACTCCATTGTATGCCTCCACCTCCACGATCCTCCCCGAGGTCAGCTTCCCGTCGAACTCCGTCACCAGCACCTTGCCCAGCAATTCACGCGAGATCTTTACAACATCCGGGCGGGCATAGAAAGAATTATCCAGTTTTTTTATGGCTCTCACCAAATAAATATTTTAAGTTTGAATGTCGATAAAAATACAAAAGCTTCTCATTTTGCTTAAGGAAATAATCATAGCTTTCCAATCATACGTTAAGGCCCATCACTTTATAACTAAGCACAAATTGTGGAAATGGATCCTTATACCCGGGATCCTCTATACCCTCCTTTTCTGCGTAGGCATGTATTTCTTTGTGGAATCCTCCAGCACCGCCGTCACCTGGCTGAGCCAGTTTGCCGGCATTGGAAGATGGCTGCACCATCAGCAAAGCGCTACCCTTAGCTTCTTATTCGTGATGGGAGAGATGATGGTGCGGCTCGTGCTGTTGT
>DASZWE010000109.1:0-1581 GCA_035546735.1 Puia sp. | reverse complement strand
ATGACGGAAAGCTCGTTCTGCCGGTGGTTCAAGCACAGCACTGGCAAGACCTTTAAGCAGGCATTGACGGAAATGAGGATCCAGAAGGCGTGTGCCCTGCTGACGCATTCGGATCAGTCCATTGCCAGCGTGGCATCGATGGCGGGGTTCAACAATATATCGTTGTTCAACCGAATGTTCAAAGATATTGTGCACATGACTCCTAACAAGTATAGAAAATCCATTGGGGTGCGGATGACGATCGCCTGCCTGTTCCTTGTTTTTATGCTGACGCTGGTGGCCCGGACTGTGACGGCCCAGCAGGTGACAAGGCAGCTTCCTATTATCAAAGCAAGTTCCAGGTATGTGTCCATCAACGATGGCGGCTACCTGGATAAGAATGCCTGGAACCTTAACCCAAAGCTTCGGCCGGATGTCTATACCGCGGACAGGACCCGGCAAACGAAATGGGTGACCTTCTATACAGACATCGATTCTATCCGTGTGAGGGTGAAGCCGGGGACAACTTTTGATTTTATCATACTGTTGAATGGGACAGACTCCTGTTACACGCGGATCGCCAGCGCTCTGCCTTCTGCGAGCGTTGTTCCTGCCAGCCGGGGAGATTTCCCAAAGGGCCTGCGGGTTCTTCGAAGCGCTGTGATCAGCGATCCGAGAGGGGCGCGATATAAGACCAGCGTGGTGCTGGCGGGAGCAGTCCTGAGGAAAATAATCCCCATTTTCTTTTGACCAAATATATGCTTAGTAGTTGATTACATAGTACACTATGCGATGGCATGTGGTTTGAAAATATATGTGTAAATGAAACCCATGAACAAGATCCTAATTATTTCCATTGCTGCGATCTTATTTGCTGCGGTGAAAGTAAATGCACAATCTACCGAGATCACCCCCCGAAATTCCTGGCTAAAGCTAGGCGCCAATCTGGGCGTACCTGTTGGGAATGTTTCCAATTACAGTGGATTTACGGCCGGCCTTGAATTGAAAGGGCAGGTATTAGAGACTGACTACCTGGGGCTTGGTCTGACCACCGGCTACAATCATTACTTTGGCAAAAATGGCTATAGTGGTTTTGGAACGATACCATTGGGCGCCTTCCTCCGTGTCTATCCCCGAAGTAAAGGGTTCTTTCTTGGCACGGACCTTGGATATAGTTTTATTACAGGCATCGATGGCGCGAAGGGAGGTTTTTATGTGAAACCACAGCTGGGATATCATAATTACGACTGGAATGTATTTGCGTATTACAATGACATTGTCCGTAGCAATGAAAACGGGGGTAGCATCGGTAGTATAGGCATCGGGGCTACGTATAACATCCGATTTAGTAAATAGTTTCGGGACCGTCCCCTGAGAATCAACCTCCTGCCTTTGCGGGAGGTTTTTGTTTACGTCGCAATCTTTTGCCTGTACGTCGCAAATGGGTCGTGGGGCAATATGCCCCCGGCTAGATTTGCGGTATGAAAAAGCTTTTAATTTCCCTTTGCATATTTTTCGTCTTTGGCGGGGCCTTTGCGCAAGGCCCTCCGGGGGCTGGTCCGGGCGGGCGTCCCGGGGGTGCGGGTGGTCCCGGCGCGGGCG
>DASZWE010000108.1:0-5970 GCA_035546735.1 Puia sp. | reverse complement strand
CCGCATGGTCCTGCCAAGTACATTCGTCTCACCAAATAGTTTTCGGGCCATCGTCTCCGTTAGTATGATGCTGTGCGGTTCGAGCAGCGCCGTCCGGCTGTCCCCCCCGACCAAAGGAAAGCTGAACACCTTAAAAAAATTCGGGTCCGTAAGAAGCCCCTGCGTTTGCAAATGCTTGTCCCCATTGGAAAGTACAAAAGCGCCTACCCAGTTGGCGCGCACTGCCTCCTCCACCTGCGGATAATCCTTTTGCAGCACCGGCCCCATCGGGATGGGAGTGTTGGGCCAGCAGGTGATGACGCCGTTAATGGTCGCCCGGTTGAATGCCGCATAGATTCGATCCTTCTTCTCATGAAAAAGATCATAGCTCATTTCATGGCGTATCCACAGCAGGATCAGCAACGCGCTGGCCATACCCACAGCCAGCCCCGTAATATTGATAAAGGAAAATGTCTTGCTTCGAAGCAAGTTGCGGCGGATGGTCTTCCCATAATTCCCCATCAGGCTATAACAAGAAGATAAGGACCATTTCCTGCCATCCTTCGGAGGCCTGTACCGGCCGGTCCTCCCCAATGATCGCTGATGAGCCTCCAGCCGGTGAAGATGTCTGTCAAATGCCGCCTCCGCCTCCCCAACGTCCCGGCCTGGGGCAGCCTCCCACATATCGATCAGTAGCTGAATGGAATACGAGCTTTCAGGCTGGTGGTTTATCAAGTCCTGCAGCTCACGAAGATCCTTTTCGGTGGCTTCCCCGGCTAGCTTTTTGGCCACGAGTTTCCAAATCCGGTCCCGCTCTTTCATATGGATAGCCCTTATTTTCAAATAAGGTCATTGTTTCCGGGGCTAAAAGGATGCCATCACCCTTATTTATTAGAAATCAACATATTAAAATCCTTCCCCTTCCCCTGGCTGTCCGCTTTTGTTACAGACCCTGTCCGCATTTACCCCGCGGACACCGAATACCTCAAAAATCAAAGGCGAATCTTATACATTAATAAAGAATAACATGCATTAGTTCACAATTATTTAACAAATCCGACTTTGGGTTAGAAATCAATGAATTCTCTATATGTATTATCCTTTATATTTAGAACTTATTTAAATTCGTCCTAGGATAAGGTCTAAATCAGAGTCGACTCACTACCCGGTATGTTCATATCGGGTTTTTTATTTTCGGCCCTCCGCGCAGCCGGCCTGTGGCCGTTTTAGTTGTCCTGCTAAAGCCAGCTAAAATCTATTCCGAATATGCCAGCGAGCTGGCCGGATGAAAATTGAAATACTGCTTCGCGTTATAATAACAGATATCCTTAACCACTTTTCCAATCCACTCCATATCATTTGGCATCTCCCCATTGGTGATCTCCTCTCCAAAGAGATTGCAAAGTATCCTCCTGAAATATTCATGTCGCGGGTACGAAAGGAAGCTGCGCGAGTCGGTCAGCATCCCTACAAACCTGCTCAGCAGTCCCATATTGGACAAAGCATTGATCTGACGGATCATCCCATCCTTCTGATCCAGGAACCACCAGGCCGAACCAAATTGCACTTTCCCGGCGATGGAACCATCATTGAAATTCCCGATCATCGTTGCCATCAGCTCGTTATCCGCGGGATTCAGATTGTATAGAATGGTCTTCGCCAGCTTGTCCTCCTTATCCAGCCTGTCCAGGAATCTGGCCAACGCCCTTCCCTGGGAAAAATCACCCATGGAGTCCCAACCGGTGTCAGCCCCCAGCCGCTGCATCATACGACTGTTATTGTTACGCAATGCACCCAGATGATACTGCTGCACCCACTCCTTCTCCCAATCCCACTCGGCAAAATGCACCAGCATCGCCGACTTGAACTTGCGACGCTCTATCTCGCTCAGTGGCTTGCCGGCCCGCACCTTGTTGAAGACGGCTTCGACCTCCCATCCGGTGAACTCTTCCGAATACATCTCCTCCAGCCCATGGTCGGACACCGTACAACCCACAGAGGCAAAAAAGTCATGTCTGTTCTCCAACGCAAACAAATAATCATTGAAATGGGAGATGGCGATATTCGTGGCCGCCTCCAGCTTCTTGATATACGCATTGAAATTCTCCGGATTGTCCACATTCATGGCATTGTCCGGACGCCAGGCGGGCAAAATAGGTATCTCAAAGCCATCCTGCTTCAGCTTCAGATGGAACTCCAGCGAATCCACGGGATCATCCGTGGTACAGACAGCCCGCACATTCATCTTACGCAAAAGATTACGCACGGAATATTCCTTTGTCTGCAGCAGATCCGAACATTTCTCATATATCTTCTTTGCTGTTCTGCTGCTGAGAATATCGTGCACACCGAAATAACGCTGCAGCTCCAGATGCGTCCAGTGATACAGCGGATTACGCAATGTATAAGGCACGGTCTCGGCCCACTTCAGGAACTTTTCATAATCCGGCTGCGATCCCGTACAATAGCCCTCATCAACCCCATTGGTACGCATGGCCCTCCACTTATAATGATCCCCATATTGCCACACTTGCGTGAGATTCTCGAACTGATGGTCGGCCGCTATCTGCTGCGGAGGCAGATGACAGTGGTAGTCGATGATCGGCATGTCCTTCGCATAGTCATGATACAGCTGCTGCGAGGCCTTCGTGTTCAATAAAAAGTCCTCATCCAAGAAATTTTTCATAACGCATTTATTTCTGTAATTATCCACTTTACAACGTCATTGGCGGCATTGAAATTCTCATATTCCGCCGGCAACTTTCTTCCATCCAGGTACTCATTGTAGAACCATGGATCACCCACCGCAAACACCGTCCCTTTCCCGACCTTCGCTGTGGCGATGATCACATCCCCTTTATCCGTATACCTTGGCCGCGCAGTCTTGCTCAACCGCAGGGTGCTTAGTTCCTTAATGTAAACTTTGTGAGTTGTCTTGAATATTCCATCCTGCCCCGTCATGATAAACGCTCCCTGCTCATAATTATTTCCAACTACCTTGTTACGATCGTCCTGGTTAAAATGTATCCCGAATTTCTCCGCCAGCTTGTTAAAATGGGGGAACTCCGCATTGGCAGAATCATTGCTCATCAGCAACAGGACGCCCCCCGCCTGTACCCAGTCATAGATAGCCTGAATATCCGACGGGCTGGGGTAATGGGGAGCAGGCGACTCTTTTTCATCATCAGGATCGACAATAATATATACAGCGGCCTTTTTCAAGCGTTCAGCGGTAGGCGCAACGCCCAGACTGTCGGTACGCAGACCATGCCGGCGAAAGACGGTTCCCCAAAAAGAGAACCCGCTGTTGGCCTGATCCTCCCAAACATAATGGTACCGTACACTGGCCCCGGTAATGTCCTTCTTATGCTCATTGTTGAAATAATAATCCAGCAGCACGGTCCGGCCCCTGCCCTGTCCCAAAGTATACAATTGCTCCATCTCCCCGGCCGCCAGCAAAAAAGCCCCGATACCCTTCGGATCATTGGGAACCACTTTCTCACCCGTATAATACGCATAGCTCCCATCCCGATAAGGCTCCCCGCCTAAACCGCTGACAGCCACCGTCCCTTCAAAAACCTCGGACCCATCCGCACTCTTATTGACAAATTTTTTCAACACCCCCGCATATCCCTTCTTCGCCACAGCCCGGTACGACAAAGGCAGCCAGCCCATCCTTACCCCCTTTTCCAGCGTATACACAAACATGCAGCTGGCGGAAGCTTCCAGGTAATTGCCGGCGGCGCCCTTCTTATCCAGCACGTCCCACCACAGTCCCGTAGAAGGGTCCTGTACCTTGGCCACGGCCGCGGCATACCGATCCAGGATCGCGAGTAGTTGCTTCCGCCCCGGATGGCCGGCAGGAAAATAATCCAGCACATCCACCAGCGCCATGCCATACCAGCCCATGGCCCGGGCCCAGAAATTAGGAGAATGTCCCGTACGCTTGTCCGCCCACCGCTCCTGCTTCGTCGCATCCCAGCCATGATATAGCAATCCGGTCTTCGCATCCCTCGTATGCCGCTCGATCAGCGCCAATTGCCTCGCTATATCATTAAAAGCACTGTCCTCATGAAAAGTGGCAGCCCACTCCGCATAGAATGGCTGCGCCATATACAATCCATCCAGCCACACCTGCTGCGTATATCGCTTCTTATGCCAGAAGCTGCCTTCCGCCGTACGCGGCTGCTCCTGTAACTGCCGGCGCAAAAGCTGAGCCGCCTTGTAGTATTTTTCCTGGTTGCTGACCTTGTACAACAACAGCAGCAGCCTTCCGCAAAGGATATTGTCCAGGTTATAATCCTCCAGCTTGTAGGTGAGGATATGCCCGTCCTTATCTACCAGCCGGTCCATAAAATGCTGTATATACTTGTAATAACGGGCGTCACCCGTGTTGTACCAGCAGCTCTCCAGCCCCTTCCACACCACCCCTTCGTCATAGGTCCACCGGGGCGTCTTGCTCTCATCGCCGTCCTTCCAGATATTCATTACAGTAGCAGCCATTCGGACAGCATCGCCACCGGAAGCCTCGGCGTCACCCCCCGTTGCCTGCGCACAGACACCCGTAGACAGCATCAATAAGCCACCCGTCAAAAGAGAAAAATAAACCCGCATAGAGTATATAGTTGAATAAATATTCAGTAGGCACCAAATATGAGATATATGATGTGCTTCACCTTATTTTTTTACGCAAACGTTACCGTAAACCCTACGCCCATTGCACAGGAACGACTCTTTTTAACTCATTGCTTTTATAGGCGGCTGTAATCACCCGGATGATATCCGTCCCTTCTTCCGCCGTCACAGGCACGGGCTTGTTATTACAAATGGCTTCATACATACTTTCATAAAATTCACCATAATTACCCCGCAGGGAAGGAATATATTCCCGGATAACCTTCCCATCCTTTTCCGTATGCAAAAGCCCCTTGCCGCTGTCGGGCTCCACCCCCCAGTCATCTCCCTCCGGCATAGCCCCTGCCAGCAGCCGCTGCTCCTGCGGATCGGCCTTTGGTTTTAAAAAAGTTCCCAGCGTACCATAGAGCCCGATAGCCGGTATAGGCTCACGCACAAGATAGCTGGACTTCAGCCTTACCCGCAGATTGCGATGGGGAGGGTAATATAGTACCAGTTCCATATAGTCATCCACCTTTGAAATAGGCCGGATAATACCAATGTCCGCGAACACAGAGTCCGGAATGCCCCACAGCTGCAGCACCTGGTCCAGCAGATGCGAACCCAGGTCGTATAACAGGCCACGACCGGGACCAGGCGTTTCCTTGTGCACCTTGGGACTGAGCGCCACGGTGTACCGGTCATAGTGCAGCTCGGCCTCGACGATCTCTCCCAGCCAGCCTTCCTCCACTACCTTTTTTACTGTTTTCGAGTCACTGTCATACCGGCGGCTCTGGTAAACCGCTATCTTCTTCCCCACTTCCATCGCCAGCGCGGCCAGCTCCAACCCCTCTTCCACCGTCACGGTAAAGGGCTTTTCCACCACTACATGCTTGCCGGCCCGCAAAACGGCCTTGGTATATTCATAGTGGGTATAGTTGGGCGTATTGACAACTACCAGCTCGATGGCCGGATCATTCAATATTTCTTCAAAGCCCCGGTAAACACGCACATAAGGGTAAATTGCCCTGGAAAGGCTCTTTTCCCTTTCCCAGATGGCATATAGCTCAAACCCCGGATTCAAATGTAAAAAGGGCGCATGGAACACTTTTCCGGACATTCCAAACGAAAGCAAGGCCGTCTTGACAGGTATCATATTTTTTTATTTATTTCCTCCGTGCCTGCCTTCGTAATTAGCTTTATATCCTTGAGATAAATATTTTCACCCTCCGATATTTCCATCCCCTTATCCGCCCGCAACACCATATTCTCCATATATATGTCCCGGATGCGCATCTCCGGCAGGCCGCGCACAAAGATACCTTCTTCCGCGCCATCGCAAACAATATTGCTGATATGAATATTCCGGAAGGAAGG
>DASZWE010000107.1:0-5450 GCA_035546735.1 Puia sp. | reverse complement strand
CCGCGAATTTGTCGCCTTTGGCTGCAGCGGTTCGAATGACCTCGAAGGAGCTTTCCAGGTGCGCATTGCTGAGCTCCGAGAGACTGATCCTGGACAGCCGGCCGTTCGACAGACCCTCGATGGCCTTGTTCACGATGACATACAGAGAGGATTCCGTCTCCAGACAGCCTGACTTGCCGCAGCTGCAAAGCTTACTGTTGTCGAACATTGGGATATGACTGAACTCTCCCGCGAATCCGTTCGATCCCCGGAAGATCTTGCCTTCGAGGATAAGCCCAAGTCCTACTCCCCAACCCATATTCAGCACCATGGCGTTTTGCGCATTGCGTGCGATGCCGAATTTCAGCTCCGCCAGGGCGATGCTGCTGGAATCATTGTCGATGAATACGGGTAGGTCTGTACGTGATGAAATATAGGCTGCTATGGACTGGTCTTCCGAGATGGAGTAGTTGATCCCTTTATTGACCTCGATAAAGCCGGGCATCCCTATTCCGATGCCTGCTATCTGCGACCGGTCGATGCCGGATGAGGCGATATAATCCTGGATAAGGTTTGCCAGGTCGTGTACCGCTGCGGGATTATGGAATAGTTTCAGCTCATATTCGCGGGGAGTGGATATGAAGTTGTTTTGGAGGTCTACTACCGCGATGCGCGCGATGAACTGGTCGAGGGCGACCGACAGCATGTAGAAAAGGTCGGGTCGGATGTTGTACATCTGCGGTTTGCGGCCACCTGTAGAAGGCGCCTGCCCCGTCTCGACGATAAATCCATTACGCAACATTTCATTTAGCTGCATCATGGTATTCGGCTGGCTTTTGCCCAGGCGCTGGCTCAGGTCTGCACAGCTGGCCGGGCCAGCATAATACAGGTGTTTTAGGATCTCTTGGATCTTTTGTGCCTTTTTATCTCTCATGCGTCAGTTAGGTTTTAAGGAGGAGAAACTTTTAAATATTTTATTAAAAGTTTCTGTAAGATTAGAAAAAAAGAGTATGTTTTGCAAAAAAAATTTTAACCTCTTTTTAATCTCGTATCGAATATTATCTATAAATATTCATTCATATATGATAAACATAAATTTATAGATGCATATAATAATTTATTTATTAAAGTTCGACTGGGAGATTGGCATAAAAAGATAAATTTGCGCAGTCAAATAGCTGCACTTATATTTGCAGTCAAATAACTGCATAATATGAATTTTCGCAGAGATGTCTTTCAGGCCATATCGGACCCGACCCGGCGGGCCATACTGAGCCTGATTGCTTTGGGGGCTATGACCCCGAATGCCATTGCCGCGCATTTTGAGAGCTCGCGGCAGACCGTTTCCAAACATTTGCAGATACTCACGGAGTGTCAGCTGTTAAAGCAGGAGCTGTCGGGGAGGGAGATATTTTATCACCTGAATCCCCAGAAGGTAAAGGAGGTGTCGGACTGGGCGGAGCAGTTCCGGGAGCTGTGGGAGGGCCGTCTCCGTCATATGGACAAGGTCCTGCAGTCGATGAAGAAAGATTGAAAACCTAAAAACACATAGTTATGGCTGAATTTGTAAAAGTTAGCAAGTTATTCGATGCCGCCGTGGAAGAAGTATGGAAGTTGTGGACGGTGCCGGAGTATGTAATGCAATGGTGGGGGCCGGATAAGTTTACCTGTCCCCTGGCGGATATACATTTCCAGGAGGGGGGCACTTCGCTGGTCTGTATGAAGGCGCCCGAATCATTTGGCGGTGCGTCCCATTACAGCATATGGCAATACACGAAGATCGTGCCCCTGGAAAGCATCGAGTTTATACAGAACCTGGCGGATGAGAAGGGGAACAAGAAGAAGCCGACGGATGTGGGGATGCCTCCGGACTTCCCGGAAGATGTGCGCACGCTGGTAACGTTCAGGGCTGTCGGTAAGGACAAGACTGAAATGACCGTGACGGAGTTTGCGGACTTTGGACAGATGAGCCATTTTGCCCAGCTGGGTCTGGAGCAGTCCATCGGGAAGGCGGCTGCTGTATTTAGCGCTTAAAGGCTATAAGCCAGCTGGGGCCCGGCCTGGGATAGCGTGTCCTGCCCTTTCCGGAAGCCGGCTTGCCGAGTCAGGAAAGCCTACTTGTAAGCAATAGCTGCGCTTGCCGGTCCTGCCAGCGCCTTTGATTCAATACGGCTAAAGCCCGCTGCTTTAGCCCATTTTGAAAAATCGGTCATGGTATAGTCGAATGCGTCGCCGTTCTCGATCAGCATGTTCAGGCTCATCAGCAGGCCAAAGGTGTTCCGGCTTCGATCGTCGTCAATGATATTTTCAATGGCGATGAAAACGCCGTTATCCGGCAGGGCGTCGTACACTTTTTTCAGCAGCTGCTGCTTGGTTTCTTCATTCATGCCATGCAAAATATTTCCCATTGTTATGACATCTGCCGGCGGGAACCGGTCTATACGGAAGTCGCCGGATACTGCCTGAATGCGATCGGTGAGATGGAAATGAGCGATGAGCTTTTCCGCCAGGGGCTGCACCGGCGGCAGGTCGAAGGTAGTGCAATGAATGGCGGGGTGATGTAAACAGATCTGTATGCTCAGCCATCCGTCGGCTCCTCCTACATCCAGGAAGCTGCCGTATCGGGAAAAGTCAAACTTTTCCGCCAATGCTATGAAGTTGCCTGTTTGAATGCCACGCATGGCATTTATGAACTCATTCAATTTATTTTCATCTTTATAGAGCTCGGTAAAAAACTCCATATTGCCATCCGGATTTTCTTTTCCTTCGTTTTGCCGCAAGCCGGTGAGCAGACCTTCATCCAGGGATCCCCAGTGGCTATACAGGCGGGCATTGGCCATTTCCAGGATGCCTCCCATATACGCGGGTTTGTTCTTATCGAGAAAGAAACCGGTGTCTTCCGCATTGGCGTAAACGGCATCCTGCCATAATCCCTTTCGCTGTAAAAAACCTAAGGACAGCAGGGTGTCCAGCCAGTCGAATACATGCCGGTCGGAACAGTTCAAACCCAGTTTTGCTTTGATCTCCTTCCCTGATAAGGGCCGCTCCCCGAGCAGGGTAAACAGCCCGAACTTTACGGCGGTAAGCAGCACTTTTGCCGGCCAGAATCCCATGCCTATCTGCATTATTTTGGAAGGATCGGGTGAGGCTTCGAGCTTTTTGCTTTCGACAGTTGATGGAGCAAGCATGATCGTTTGGTTTTAGGATGAAGAAGGAGGGTTGTCTCTTTATAAAGGTAGCGGAATTTTCATGGGATTTTATTCACTAATTTTAGGCGGCATTGCGGCTTCAATACTAAAAAAACCAAGCATTATGGAAATCAAACGAGTCGGCTCGCGGCCTTCCGGGCATGGGCCGGAAGACTGGTTCACCGGCGCCGTGCGTATCGATCCTTTATTCACGGCGGCTGCCCCGGCGCGAGGGGCGGGAGCCTGTGTCACTTTCGAGCCCGGGGCCCGTACGGCATGGCATACGCACCCGCTGGGGCAAACCCTGATCGTTACGTCCGGGTGCGGCTGGGCACAGCGGGAGGGTGGTCCCGTGGAAGAGATCCATCCGGGGGATGTGGTCTGGTTTGCGCCGGGTGAAAAGCACTGGCATGGGGCCACGCCGACTACGGCGATGACGCATATCGCTATCCAGGAGAGCCTCGATGGAAAGGTGGTCGAATGGATGGAGAAGGTGAGTGACCATCAATATAGGAAGTAATATGCTAAGGATAATTATGTTATGTATGCTGACTGAACTTTCTTATGGAAGTGTCGCCGCTCAGGAAAAAAAGCCGGTGGTACGGATAGCGAGGATCGTCGTCGACGCTGCGCAGCTGGAGAGCTATAAGGCCGCCTTGAAAGAAGAGATCGAGACGGCGGTGAAAGTGGAGCCGGGGGTACTGACCCTCTATGCCGTATATGAGAAGGACCATCCGACCAAGGTCACTATCATGGAAATATATGCGGATGAGGGATCTTTCAAAACACATCTGCAGACGCCGCATTTTAAGAAATACAAAAGCACGACCATGAATATGGTGAAGTCGCTGGAGCTGGTCGATGTGAGGTCTATCGCGATGGAGGCGAAGTCGCGGCCATGAAGCAGGTTTTGAATGGTGATTTGGTTTCGCTGTCTGTGATTGCTATTAGTTTTTTTGCCACCCTGGTCCGTTCAACGTTTGGTTTTGGGGAGTCCCTGGTGGCCGTGCCTCTCTTTGTGCTGTTCATTCCGTTGAATATTGCGGTCCCGCTGTCCGTGCTTATTTCTATCCTCGTCGCCGCCATCGTGGTTGTCCAGGATCACCGGCAGATCCATATACAGAGCGCCAAATGGCTTATTCTTTACGCCTTTTTGGGCATACCCATCGGGTTGATGATATTGATCTATGGGAAGGCTTATTGGGTAAAGATCGGGCTGGGCGCACTCATCATCGGATACAGCGTCTATACGCTGCTGGCAAATGGAAAGCGGACCCTCGGACACGATAGCCACGCATGGTTGTTTGCCTGTGGTTTTTTGTCCGGCATCCTGGGAGGGGCCTATGGTTTGAACGGCCCTCCGCTGGTAGTGTATGGCAATATGCGGAAGTGGAGCCCTCAACATTTCAGAGCGACGCTCCAGGCCTATTTTTTACCTGCCAGCCTGGTAGGTGTCGCGGGATACGCGCTTAAAGGGCTACTGGACTGGGATGTATTTAGATATTTCATTATGTGTCTGCCGGTGGTAGTACCCACCGTCTTTTTGGGTCGCCGGATCAATCGCAAGCTGCACGGAGCTGCCTTTTTCAAGTACTTATATGGGGGACTGATCTTTATTGGTGTGGTGCTGATCTTTTTTACGGTGTTCGGGGGTAAAATTTAAACCGATTACATTTTTGTTGTTTTTTCCCTAATTTCGGGCAGAACCTGCTGCCAAATGAATAGATCATTGTACGGGAAAACTTTATCGATCGCTCTTGCCTGCCTGCTGGTACAGATCGTATATGGCCAGGGGCCCGGGCGGCCTGACAAGATGGGCAGGGAGCGGATCTCCATCAACGACGGCTGGCGGTTTATGCGCTATACGGGCGAGCCGGATACCCTGATCTATGACGCCCGGCCCCGGGTCATGGATCATAACGACAACAAGGTGGCGGATACCCGGGCCTCCGAGGCGGCGGTAGCAGCTTCTTCTTCTCAGGCATTGAAAAACTGGATACTGCCTTCCGCCAATCCTTTTATTAAGGACCCCGCCCGCCGGCACTTGCGCCCTGCCGGCCATCCGGGTAGTAATTTTCCTTTTGTACAAGCCGGTTTTGACGACTCCCATTGGGAGCGGGTGGACCTGCCGCATGACTGGGCTATAAAAGGGCCCTTCTATGAAGGCGAGCCTGCGGTAGTGGGTGGTGGTATGGGACGGCTGCCCAGCCAGGGGGTGGCGTGGTATCGTCGGGGCCTGGATATTCCCGCGACCGACAAGGGCAGGTCCATCTACCTGGATAT
>DASZWE010000106.1:0-6611 GCA_035546735.1 Puia sp. | reverse complement strand
GGAGTTCCCTGGTAGACCGACTGACCCGTGCGGGCGTCCACCAGCTGAAAGGAGGCGATATCCATTTTCACGTCTGCCATGATGACGGCATGCTTCGGCAGACTAACCTCATATCCCACCTGGTTGGTGACAATACGGGGTTGGGCCTGTATATGGGAGACCACGAATAGCAGGCAAGGCAGCAAGGCCATCCGAAGGTAAATTGACATAATGAGGGATTGTGAAACAAATATAAGTGCCGGGGGTGGCGGGATTGTAACGTAGACTACTACAAAACCTCTACAGGGCATTTATTGTCTCCGCTAAAAAAAGTTATATTCACAGCCTCAAAGATCAATAAACTGCTATGAGAAAAAACCTTACCGTCCTGCTCCTTTCAGCATGGACCTTATCGGCTACAGCTCAAACCCCTGACAGCGGCACTTTCCTCCTCCATAAATTTGCCCAGAACATCGGTAAAGAACACTATTCCCTGCAATACACGGAAGCGGGCCCACAGTACTCCATCAACTTCAAGTTCGTGGATCGCGGCTCCCCGGTGCCATTGATGGCAAAGCTGGTTGTCACTCCGGAGAATGAGCCCCGCAGCCTCATCATAAAAGGGAAGACTTCCCGGTTCTCCACCATCAACGACAGCATCCAGCTCAAAGGCCGCACGGCCCTTATACGAGTGGATGATTCCAGCTACAGCAAGGACCTGGGACCCCTGGCCTTCCCCGTGGCAGGATATTCCCCGGGTACGGTACAAATGATGCTGTTGAGATACTGGGAAAGCCACGGCCGTCCAGCCAGCATCCCGATACTCCCCAAGGGCGCGGTGCAGATACAGCTGGATGGAGAAGACGTCATCGAACAGGATAAGCCTCTTCATCTGAACCGCTATGTCATCAGCGGGCTGGTATGGGGCAATGAGCTGTTGTGGACACGCACCGACGGGCAACTGGTATGTCTTATTACCAACGACGCGGAAGGGGATAAGCTGGAGATGATGCTGGAGCCTTACGAAAGCCTGTTGCCAACCCTGCTCACCCGGGCAGCCGGCTATGGGATGGAGCTATTCACACGCGGGACCGTGCTTCCTCAGGCCAAGCCTACGGCCATCGTGGGTGGTAAGCTGATAGATGTTGCCACGGGGGCGTCTATAGACAATGCTGTGATCCTGCTGGAAGGCGGGCTGATCAAAGCAACAGGGAGGTCCGGCGAGCTGGCCATCCCCAAGGACTATACGGTGATCCATGCAGAAGGCAAGACGATCCTGCCCGGTCTCTGGGATATGCATGCGCATTTTGAACAGGCGGAATGGGGACCGGCTTATCTGGCGGCGGGTGTGACGACGGTGCGGGATTGCGGTAATGAATTCGAATATATCAACGCCATACAGGGCGCCATCGATGGCGGCAAGGGCATAGGACCCCATATTTTGAAGGCAGGCATCGTCGACGGACCGGGTGCAATGGGTCTCGGTATCATCCGCGCCTCCACTCCGGCTGAGGCCGTGGCGGTGGTGAAAAAATACAAGGACAATGGTTTTGTCCAGATAAAGATCTACAGCTCCATTACGCCGGAGGTATTGAAAGCCGTTTGCCAGGAAGCTCATCGGCAGGGGCTCACGGTGACGGGACATATCCCTGAAGGGATGACGATACAACAGGGCGTTGAAGACGGTATGGATATGGTCAATCACGTCCAATATGTTTACAGCGTGATGAAGACGAATGAGGGCAGGAGTGTGGATGTCAATGACAGTGCCAACCAGCGGGTATTCCGCTTTCTCAAGGAACACGGTACGGTGATGGACCCTACACTGGGAGTCTTTGAAATGGTATTCCGCAGTACAAAGGACGATATCACCCAAATGGAACCCGCCTTTTATTCCTTGCCGCTGCCTTTACAGACTCTCTTCAAGAGCGTGGGTATGCCACCGGCAAAAGCCATTCAGTTCAAACCCATATTGGAGGGCATGGGCAGGATCGTAAAAGCCCTACACGACCAGGGCATTCCCATCGTCGCGGGTACGGATATGGGCTTCCCGGGATATAGCCTGGACAGGGAGCTGGAATTATATGTGGCGGCAGGTCTTACCCCCCTGGAAGCCATACAGACCGCCACCCTGGTACCCGCGCAGGTAATGAAACAGGACAAAGTAACGGGAACGATAGCGCCTGGCCACCACGCCGACCTGATCATCGTGGAAGGCAATCCCCTGGTACGGATACGGGACATCCGGAATGTGCGAATGGTGGTGAAGGACGGGCAGGTATATGATCCGGTGAAACTGCATGCACTGGCAGGGTTCGGAAAATGACCGGCAGCCTCCACCACGGACGGCCAACCTTCTGCGGGGGATTTTCGTTACATTTAGATCATGCTGCCGAGAGGGTCTGTCCTGCTGTTGTCCTTATCAGTGTGGATATCTTCCACCTGTTGGGAGAAAGTATTAGCGCAGCAGCCGTCCTTCCAATTGAATATCACTACCACTCCCCCTACCTGCGAAGGTGACAAGGGGATCATCGTCGTCAACCCCTCGGGTGGGACAGCCCCCTATAGCTATTCTTTTGACGGCAGCCCCCCACAATACAGCGGCATCCTGGCCATCGGGGACGGCACCATCCACTATATCGAAGTGACGGATGCCATGGGGACAAAGGCCACTACTACCGTGACGTTGCCGACAGGGGATATTCCTTCCATCACCGTGACCAACGTTATCCCCATCTCGGGTTGTGGCATGCCGGATGGCGTGATCTCTGTGCAGGGGTCCGGTGGAGTACCGCCGTATACCTATAGCACCGATAAAAACATCTGGTCGTACCGGCAGGACTTTGTGGGTCTGTCAGCGGGCTATTATATCCTTTTTGTAAAAGATGCCAAAGGTTGTATACAATTCACTACCTATAACATGAAGGATTGTGTGAACCCGACCATTTCGGTTGGTAATTCCCTCTGCGGATCGGGCGGTGTCATCAATATCATGGTCAGTGGCGCCCATCCTCCCTATACCTATTCGCTCACCGGGGTGAGCTATCAAAGCATCGGGACCTTTACGCAATTGGTCCCACAGACCTATACGGTGCGTATAAGGGATGGGAATGGCGCGACATACCTCTGCCATGCCGTCGTCCTCGATCAGTGCGGGCTGGACGTAACGGCGCAGGCGCAGGAGGGGAATTGCGGCAGACAGGACGCGGCAATTCTTGTGACGGCCAGTCGTGGGGTAGCTCCCTATCTATATTCCATCGACGGCGTCCATTTCCAGTCCAGCAATATTTTTACGGGGCTGAGGACAGGGCGGTATTCCGTGCTGGTAGTGGATGCGGCCGGCGCCAGGGAACTAGTGCCGGTGCAGGTGACGGATAACTGCCAGTACCCGTTGTCGGCTACTACCGACCCCACGATACCTACCTGTGGAAAGCCCGATGCTACTATTACCGTGACGGCCAATGGAGGAACGGCTCCCTATCAATACAACCTCGATGGCGGTCCCTTCCAGAACGGGAATGTCTTTACAGGTGCCGCTCAGGGGCTTCATTCTCTTTCGGTAAAAGACGCAGTGGGAGCTGTTGTCACTATAGGCACACAGGTGCAGGCTACGGCAGGTGTAACGGCTGACGGGGGAGGGGACCTGTCCCTGTGCGCGGGCCAGGCGGGTCAGATCATGGCTGTTTCCAACGGCGCCAGCTTCTCCTGGGAGCCTGTAACGGGCCTGGATGACGCTACCGTACTGCAACCTAAGGCGTCGCCTTCTGCCAGTACGACCTATACGCTGACGGCCCGCACGGGTGTCTGTGAAGCCACGGCCACGGTCAATGTCATCGTCCATTCGAACCCGGAGGTATACGCCGGTCGGGACACAGCAATCCTAAAGGGCCAGCCCCTGCCTTTGCATGCTGTGGACATAAATAACACCGGCTTCGACAGCTGGAGCTGGGACCCGCCGGAGGGGCTGGATAACGCCCATGGACAGGCTCCCCTGGCTCATCCGGAGGAAAACGTGGTCTATACGGTGATAGCCTCTACGGCCTCGGGATGCAGCGCCAGCGCTCAAATAGCCGTTAAGGTCTTTAGCGTGGCGGGTATTTTTGTCCCCAGCGCCTTTACGCCTAATGGGGACGGGCACAACGATGTTTTGCGGGCTATACCTATGGGGATAAGGGAGTTCTGGTATTTTGCCGTTTGGAACCGGTGGGGTCAGCGTGTCTTTTATACGACTGATCCGGGCGTTGGCTGGGATGGGGGTGTCGGCGGCCGGCCAGGGGAGGCGGGGGCCTACATTTGGAAGGTCAGTGGCCTGGATTATAAGGGAGACAAGGTTTTGCGGGAAGGAACAGTTTTTTTGATTCGATAAAAATATATATTTGCTGATTCTTTTACCATTAAAAAATACAACTCACATGAACAAGGCCGAACTTATCGACAAGATTGCTGCCGACGCGGAGATCTCTAAGAAAGAAGCTAATGCTGTGCTGGATTCTTTCACAGAAGCCATTGCCAAGACCTTAAAGAAAGGTGATAAAGTAACCCTCGTAGGTTTTGGTACTTTCTCCGTATCCAAGCGTGCTGCTCGCACGGGCCGCAATCCTCAAACAGGCGCAACCATAAAGATAAAGGCTAAGAAAGTAGCGAAGTTCAAGGCAGGTAAAGAGCTGGCCGCGAAGATCTAACCTTTAAGGTCATTTAAGACAGTGAAGCAGCCGGTTGGGAGACCGGCTGCTTTTTTTATGTCTTCTCCGCAGAAAGGGTGTTTTTCCCGTTGTTTGACGCTCCCGCCGGCAGTACCTTGAGGCCTTCATACTTTTTCTATGCCTGATACTTCCACCACTGGTACCAATAGCATTGTTTATACTATCGTATTTATTCTTTTTGCGCTTAGTATGATCGCGGAACGCATTGCCAATCTTTGGAAGTTATATGAACCCAAGTTAAGACTTAAAAAAAGGCTGGCAGCGGATGAGAAAGTGCGTGAGCGAAAGATCATGTGGCGCACATTGGTGTGTGGATGGCTGGTCTCCCTATTGTCCGGAGCGGATCTTTTCCAACTCCTCAAAAATGGGACCCTCATAAATATATTCTCAGCAACAGGCCCTGAGATAGCGAGAAGCCTTTTCGGGATCTTTCTAACAGGAATATTTGTAAGCCTTGGGTCCAAGTTCTGGCACGACATGCTGGATATCGTGTTGCAGTTCGCCAATCTTAAGAAGTTTCAGGCAGACCAGGTGGGGCAGGTCTCGATGCAACAGGCTAATATATTAGCGGATGAAGAAAGAACAAGGCTGATAAACAAGACAGAAAATATTGTACCCGCGTTGAAAAAAAATGCAGGTTATGC
The DNA here is from genome assembly GCA_035546735.1 of Puia sp. Lineage (GTDB taxonomy): Bacteria > Bacteroidota > Bacteroidia > Chitinophagales > Chitinophagaceae > Puia. The sequence goes on along the minus strand of DASZWE010000106.1, from coordinate 1,285 downwards.
CGGCTATGACATAGAAGGAGATATAGCGACACCGCATTCGGTAGTATTAAAATACATACAGCAGCCTAACAAAGATACTATGACATTTCTTCAGAATTACTTCGGCGACGACAAGCTAAGGATCGATATTTTAACATCTAAATCAGGCTTACTCAAAAAATGATCATTTCTCCGGGACAGCATATTATAAATATTGCCGACATCAATGCCGTTAAGAAGCCCTTTGGAACCATTGGGGGGCCTGTGAAGAACATGGAGGGCGAGACGGTCCTGCTCACCTGTTACCATTGCGTGTTTTCGCCGAAGTTGAGTTGGAATGACGTGATTCCCGCCCAGGCATTCAGCGGCCTCTGTGTCTCGGATAACGGTACTGCGTATTCAGGAAAGGTCGCGACCATCGAAGAGGTCAGGCGGGACGATCGGATCGATGCTGCTTTGATCAAGGGTACAGATACAAATACTATCCATACGGAAATACCTGAATTGGGAAATACCATGGGAAAATGCCTTTTATCACAGGCCGATAAAGGGAAGGTATTTGTACGAAAATATGGGGCGGCTACCCAATCGACCTTCGGCATCTTCGATGGTTTTATACCATCATTTGGAGCGCTGTATTTTGGAGAGAATAGCTTTCACTTTCTGGGCGATCTGATCAAGGTGCGATCATCGGGGGACAAGCCCTTCGCCACACCAGGCGACTCCGGCTCTTTCGTGCTTAATACCAATAACCAGGTGGCCGGCATTATAGTGATGACCGATGGAAATACAACCTATGCCATCCAGTCCGAAATCATCGAATCACGCTTAAACATAACTTTTATATGAAAAATGGCCTTTTGTCCATTCTGTGTATTTTCAGCTCGCTGATAACCAGCGCCCAGGTTAGCAATTCATTGACGATAGATCTATCAGATCCCGGTAAGATCCAGCCGGTGAATGTAGCTGTCAACAAACCTTTGACCGTCGTGGTGATAAACTGCAAAAGCGGACTGCATGACAACCTCACGCTGGAAGTTAAAAATGGATCTGCACAACTGCCATCTGTTAAGCTCGATTGTAAAAAAGGTACCAGTATTCCCATGGACAAAATATTTGAAAAGAAAGATACCGCCTCTCTGCATCTCACATTGAACACGGACCTGCGTGTCAAGAATGACAGGAAGGTACATATTGAGCTGACAATTACTCCTCAGGGTGCGCTTACCCCTGCATTGCAAGATGTTCAGCAACCTGTAGTCGCCACGCCTGGAAAGGGTGGGGATACGGCAGGATTGAGCAAATT
>DASZWE010000105.1:0-19040 GCA_035546735.1 Puia sp. | reverse complement strand
TTGAGGTCATCCGTAGGAGGATTGCCGAGCGCAGGGTTACTGGCGCCTGTGTGGTCACCGATGATGTCCCACACGCCGAATATACGGTGGTTGGCAGGAGATGCCGTTCCATCCGGTATGGGCCAGGCAGCGTCGGACGTGGCATAGCCTGTTGCAACGGTGGCGCCGCCGCTGGTGTTATTGGATACGCCGTAATAATAGTCCTGTGGCATGGAGCCGCTGGATGTAAAGGCCGCGTAGGTATAGTTGGAAGGTACTTTATTGGAGGCTCCCCTGTCTTTCACGCTGCCGGAGCCGAAGGTACCGCCCGACTCGTTGATGAGGGCGTTGGTGCCAACGGAGTTGCTACAGAGGCCATAGTTATTAAAAACCATGATGGTGTACTGTGGGAAGTTGATGGCTGCCGCCGCATTGCCGGTGTTGTAGTTGATGGAACCCAGTCCCACGTTTATCTGCGAACCATAGGTAGTGGCAGCGTTGACCTTGACCCGGAAGGAAGCTACCATGATACAGGTGCTGCCGTAGAAATTAGGTTTGCTGGTATTGGATACGTATCCGCCGGTGGTCGAGGTGGCTGCGGCGCCCATATTGATCGTGATGGCGGAGCCGCTGATGGTTCCGGCATCGTCGCCCGCGGCATCCGTGAACTGCTGATAGATCTTGCCTTCGTTGGTGAGTATCCTCAGCGTGCCGCCGATGTATGTAGTACCTGCGGGAACATTGTCGGTAAAGACGGTTTGGAAGGTGGCGTTCGACTTTACCACAAAAGTGGCTCTTATCTCAAGGGTATCGCCGGGTTCGACCGTACCGCCGGTGGCGCCTTTTGTGATATTTACATAGCTTTTACCGTTGTCTACGCTGGGATTTGAAGGGTTCGATACGCATACGGTGAAGGTCCATCCGCTGGCGGTGCTGGATATGGTGCCGGTGTTGGTTGCGGTGGTTACCCGTACGTAATAAACCTGCCCTACTGTCAGGCCATTTCCTCCAACGGTGCCGCCTACGGGCAGGGTCATCGAGGTGGCGGAGGTGTTACCTGTCACGCAGGCCAGGGAGATCAGTGATCCGCAGGCGCCCGAGAACAATTGGAGGACAGGTGTTGCCGCCTTCAACTTGGCGCCAAGAGTGGAGAGGGTGATGGTCGGCCAGGGATTGGTGGCGGTGAACTTAAACCAAATGTCGGCGGAGTTTGCGTCGCCGCAGCTGCCCGGAACACCGGCGGTAGGCGTCATGCCTTTCATATTACCGCCTGCAGCGGTACAGCCGGTGCCAACTGTCAATGAGCTGGTGACACTCGTACAAAGGTCGACGCCTTGTGCCCAGCCTTTTTTAGACAGCAAAAAAGTTGTGCTGCAAACGATGAGAACCTTTACGGTAAGGGTTCGTGTAAAACAGGTTTTCATGGATCGAATTATTGGTTTTCGCGGGCCGAAGCTCCGGATAAGGATCACGATGGTTTAAAGCCACCCATAAAATTAGTCCATATTTTAGTGGCTGTCAATCGTATAAATACTTTGGATACTGGAAAATCTACTATTTCAAATGTGCCGCCGATGGCTTTAATTTGGGCAGCGCGGATCCTGGTGAGTGGGTAGCAGCGCTGAGCATTGCGCTTCAGGGTCCGACTAAATCCTATCCCCATGAAAAGCAGCTTCCTATGTGCGGGTTGTCTTATTGCGTGCCTGTGTCTGCATTTTTGTGTATTTTCTCAACATACAGTCACCTATTACGGGCAGACCTTCAAGATCGATACGCTGTATCCGGCCACGGGTACAACGGGGATGAATACGCCCTGGGAGGTGGTCTATGGGCCGGACGACTCCTTATGGGTCACGGCCGCCCACGACTACAAGGTTTGGAAGATCCATCCGGGCAACAAAGGGGCGAGGATGGTACGGGATTTCAGTGGCGACAAGGATTTCACGAACCCTTCCGCATGGCCGCAGGGAGGGTTGATGGGACTGGCGATCCATCCGCAATTCTTTTCGGGCAAGCCTTGGGTGTACATTGCCTATGTATACCACCTGGTGAGCTGTGGGACTTCGTCGGGGGGTAATTACTGCAGCTACAATACGAAGATATCCCGCTATAAGTATGTCTCGGGCTGGCTGGTCTATATGGACGATGTCATCACCGGCCTCGATGGCAGCAATGACCATAATTCGGGACGCATACGGATCAATCCCCTGCCGGAGTCGGATGGCAATTATCACCTGTACTATACCATTGGGGACATGGGGGCGGGCAACCTGGCCAATCTCAACCGGCCCAATCATGCGCAGGATACGACTGTCATCGAAGGGAAGGTGCTACGATTGAATACGGAGCCCGACCTCACACAGCCCAGCGGCATGGAATGGATACCCAGGGACAACCCTTTTCCCGCGGGGGCGGCCGCTTCGGGGAAAAATGCCATCTATTCCTTTGGTCACCGTAATCCGCAGGGACTGGACTTCGGATCGGTGAATGGCGGCGCCAGCTATATCCTGTACAGCGCGGAACATGGCGATAAGTCGGATGACGAGGTGAACATTATCCTGCCGCACACCAATTACGGATGGCCAAAGGTGGCGGGGCTTTGCGACGACAACTATACATCCACGACGGGTGACTCGATGTACCTGGCAAATAAGCCGGTGATCAGCGAGACGAGCTTTTGTCATACCACACCGACGACATTACAGGAGCCGATATTTACTTTTTACAATTGGGCGCGCAATCCGAACAAGGCGGCCCAGGGCCTCGGGAACAATTACTGGCCCACCATCGCACCTTCGGCTATCACCTTTTATGGGAATACGGCCATCCCGGGCTGGAACTACTCCTTGCTGGTGCCCTCTTTGAAGAACGGTCTCTTCCGGCTGAAGCTAAAGGCGGACGGTCTCAGCATCGACAGCACAACCCTGCCGACGGACACGCTGCATTACCTGCCGGGCCTCCGTCTGCGCAATATAACGGTGGCGCCTGGTGGCGATACGCTGTTTGTGGCGGTGGACAATTCCTGCTGCGCTATCGACTCGTCGGGTACGCTGGGGACTTCTGTTCCCAATCCTCCGTATAAGGGGTATATCCTGCGGATGATCTATATGACAACCCTGGGCCTGTCAGGCGATGGGCATACGGAGCCTCCCACCGCTCCGCCGACGGCTGCTATTCGTGTGTTCCCGAATCCTGTGCGGAGGACATTGCATGTGGAGGGTATGCAGGGTCAGCGAAGGCCTGTGGCGGCATCGCTGTATGATATGACGGGGCAGCTGTTGCTGACAAGGGCTTTTTCGGATGATAACTTTTCCATCGACGTGCATTCTTTCTCGCCCGGGACCTATGTTCTCCGCCTGGTGAATGGCTATGCAGTGCCGTTAGTGACGGAGAAGATACTGATCCGGTGAAGCCTGATCTGAATCGTTAGGATTATATTAAAAATTATCCAACTAAGAGTAAACCCCGGGCATTTATCCTATCAATTGAGTATGTTTGTAAAAACAGTGCGCTGTGCTATTATATGTTGTGGACCTTTACCTGGACCTGGTATCGCTGATCATCGGGTGTTTGGTCTTCAGGAAGTCATGGCCTTTTGCGTATAAATGCCTGTTCTTTTTAAATGTCCTTCGTGTGTTTGTTTCATTCTTTGCACACTTCTGGTCGCAGCATACGCATAGCAGCAATCACTGGATCTTCAATTTATTCTTACCTCTGCAATGTGTGGGTTTCCTGCTGGTGTTCCATAGCGCTGGTATTCATCCGCTGGTGCGCAGGATCAATAAATTTTTGCTGGCGGCATTCCCGTTGGTGACAGCGATATGCTGGTTGCGGGGAGCGCCTTTGGAGAGCATCAATCTCTGGGCGATAGTGAGTTTCGACTTCCTGATACTGGTATCCGTATGTCTTGCTTTTGTGGATATGCTGCAGCGGATGGACAATATCCATTTCATACGGCAGCCAATGTTCTGGCTGGCGTCGGGGCTGTTCTTTTACAGTGTGGAATCCATTATCGGATTTGCCACCTGGGAGTACAGCAAAAAAATGATCCTTTTCACATTGTATACGATCATTGTTTTCTCCGGAGATTATTTGCTGGATGCGGGGATCATCGGATGTTTTATATGTATATATTTGGAGAGACAGGTGAAAAAATCAGCGGGAGACCTTAGCTAACCTATGTATTGGTATATCGGGTATTACTATTTGTTGATCTTATCTTCTTTGACCTACGGTGCGATGACCGTACGGCGGCGTTCGCCTCTATCGTACCGGCTGCTGTTGTGGTGGCTGATCGCCACGGTGCCGACGGAGGTCATGGCTTCTGTCATGGCCCGGGTGTATCATAACAATCTTTGTGTATACAATATCTGGGAGCCTTTCGACTGCTGTATGGTACTGCTGATGTTCTATTTTGGAATAGTGCACAAGACGACGAGGCGTATGTTCAGATGGCTGCTGGTGTTGGTTCCGGCGGGGTTTGTGCTCTTTAACCTGTGGCATTTCATAGCGTTGGCCTGGCACATTCGCAGCATGTTGTTCTATCTTTTCTGTGAGCTCATCGGCGCCTGTCTTTTTTTGATAGATGGTCTTTTGCCAGGGGAGGAGCAAGCGATATTTCAACGCTCCTTTGTCTGGATGGCCTTTGGAACCATTCTTTATTGTATCATATATATTCTTACACATGCCCTCTGGGAATATATCCAGGTGTGGCCGACCTGGATATATGAGGTGCTGGTTGGGATTGCCAATACTTTTGACTACCTGGGGGTGTGGCTGGCGTTGTATGCGCTGCGTAAAAGACCCGGGCGATGATCAATCTATCTTCCCTACCATATCTTCGGGTTTTACCCACTGGTCGAACTGTTCGGGGGTAAGGTATCCCAGCTTAACCGCCATTTCCTTGAGCGTGGTGCCCTCTTTATGCGCTTTTTGAGCGATCTCAGCGGCCTTGTAATAACCAATATGTGTATTGAGGGCGGTGACGAGCATGAGGGAGTTCTCTACGTGCTTGCGGATATTTGCCTCGATGGGCCGGATGCCTGCGGCGCAGCGTTCGGAAAAGCTGACGCAGCCGTCGCCGATGAGGCGGGCGCTGTGCAGGAAGTTATAGATCATCATGGGTTTGAAAACATTGAGTTCGAAGTGACCGGTGGCTCCGCCGATGTTGATAGCGACATCGTTACCCAGGACCTGTGCGGAGATCATGGTCAGGGCCTCACACTGCGTGGGGTTGACCTTGCCGGGCATGATGGAGGAGCCGGGTTCGTTGTCGGGGATGAATATTTCACCGATGCCGCTGCGGGGGCCGGAGGACAGCATACGGATGTCGTTGGCAATTTTCATCAGGCTGACGGCTACGGTCTTGAGCGCGCCATGGGCTTCCACGATAGCGTCGTGGGCGGCAAGGGCTTCGAACTTATTCCCGGCGGTGATAAAGGGGAGGCCGGTGAGGGTGGCGATCTTTTTGGCCACATTGTCGGCGTAGTTGGGAGGGGTGTTGATGCCTGTGCCAACGGCGGTGCCGCCCAGCGCCAGCTCGGAGAGGTGGGCGAGGGTATTTTTTATAGCTCTCAGTCCGTGGTCGAGCTGGGAGACATAACCGCTGAACTCCTGTCCCAGGGTGAGGGGGGTGGCGTCCATGAAGTGGGTGCGTCCTATCTTCACCACTTTTTTAAATTCCGCGCTTTTGGCGGCCAGGGTATTGCGGAGCTGTTCGATGCCAGGGATGGTGGTCTCCACGAGCATTTTGTAGGCGGCAATGTGCATAGCGGTGGGGAAGGTATCGTTGGAGGACTGGGATTTATTGACGTCGTCATTGGGGTGGAGGGTCTTCTCTTTATCCGTGAGCTTGCCACCTTTGAGCACGTGGCCACGATAGGCGACGACCTCATTGACGTTCATATTGCTTTGGGTTCCGCTGCCTGTCTGCCAGACGACGAGGGGGAACCAGTTGTCGAGCTTGCCGGTCAGTATTTCGTCACAGACCTGTCCGATGAGGTCGGCTTTTTCTTTGGGAAGCACGCCTGCGTCGAGGTTGGTAAGGGCGGCGGCCTTTTTCAGATAGGCAAAGGCGCGGATGATCTCTTTGGGCATTTTATTGATGTCCTGGGCGATGGCGAAATTTTCTACACTACGTTGGGTCTGAGCGCCATAATAGGCATCGATGGGCACTTTGACCTCGCCCATGGTGTCTTTTTCTATCCTGTATTCCATAAATATTTTTTTTCGAGGCCTCAAAGGTAGGCGATACCGGTGAGATGGGGAATATTTGCGGGTTCCTTCCGGGGACTCCCGGCTCCGTGTAGATAAACCCGGGGTCTATCCTTCCGAAACCCCTGTTCATCGTCCATTTTATGAATGGCTGGTGTGATTAAGAAAAATTGTATTAATTGCGGTACGGACGGATCACAGATCCGGCGGCCGAAATGCGAAGCATTCACCGAGACCATTAAAAAGACATTAACGACGAGGTAACCCCATTATTAGACGTGCGCAGGGATGGGGTAAATTTCGGAACAAACCATTCCTGCGCACAACGTCAATTCAACACATTATGCAATTATCCAAGATCTTTTTCTCATTTGTATTCGTGGTAATCGCGCTGTCCTTCCAGCGGACGACGGCGCAGGACAAATATGTATGGAAACAAGCGAGCTCGGGGGGATATACCTACAAGTATGTCAGCAACGACCCGATGCAGGCGCGCTTCTATACTTTAGCCAACGGGCTGACGGTGATCCTCAGTCCCAACCACAAGGAGCCAAGAGTATCCGTTCGCATTGCGGTGAGGGCGGGCAGCAACACAGATCCGAGGAATCATACAGGTCTGGCGCACTACCTGGAGCACCTGCTGTTCAAGGGGACGGAGCAATATGGTTCCCTGGACTGGGCAAAAGAAAAGCCCTATCTGGATAAGATCGACGCATTGTACGAAGAATATAACTCCACCAAGGATACGGTACAGCGTAAACTCATCTATCACCGGATAGACAGCGTCAGCGGACTGGCTTCCAAATACGCCATCGCCAATGAATACGACAAGCTGATGGCCAACATCGGCGCACAGGGCTCTAATGCCCATACATGGGTTGAAGAGACGGTGTATGAAGAGGACATTCCTTCCAATGCGATGGATAAGTTCCTGCTGGTGCAGGCGGAAAGGTTCCGTGATCCCGTCTTCCGGCTGTTCCATACGGAGCTGGAGGCGGTCTATGAAGAAAAGAACAGGACCCTGGACAATGACGGGAGTAAGATGAGCGAGGCGATGCACTATTATTTATTCCCTACCCATAACTACGGTCAGCAAACGACCATCGGCACGATCGAGGACCTGAAAAATCCCTCCTTAAAGGCCATCCGTGCTTACTATCATAAATACTATGTCCCCAACAATATGGCGATCATCATGGCGGGCGACATCGATCCGGACAAGCTGATTGCCAAGATCGACAAGAATTTTGCCTATATGAAGAGCCAGCCGGTGCAGCTGTACAATCCGGCGCCCGAGAAGCCACTGACGGCCCCTATCGTAAAGGACATCTATGGCCCCAGCGCGGAGAATATGCGTATCTGCTACCGGACGCCTGCCGCCAATACCCACGACGCCATGGTGCTGGACCTTATCAGCAGCATCCTCAACAACGGTAAGGCGGGTATGCTGGATCTCAACCTGAACAAGCAGCAAAAGGTTCAAGGCGCATTTGCCGGCGTACAGCAGTACAAGGATTATGGCATTTTTGTCATGGGCGGTTCCCCCAAGCAGGGACAGACCCTGGAGGAAGTTAAGGATCTGCTGATACAACAGCTGGACCTTTTGAAAAAAGGCTCTTTTGACCAGAGCCTGGTAAAAGCCATTGTGGCCAATGCCAAGCTGTCGCTCCTGGAAGAGCTGGAGAAGAATGCTACCCGGAGCGTGGCATTGATGAGCGCCTTTATTAAGAACAGGGGTACGAAATGGGATAACGACGTAGCGGATCTGGATGAACAGGCAAAGGTGAGCAAGGAAGAGATCATTAAAATAGCGAACCAATATTTAGGCAACAATTATGTGCTGCTGTACAAGCGGAAGGGTGAGGATAAGAACATCGTCAAGGTGGACAAGCCGCCTATTACGCCGGTGGAAACCAATGCGGGTAAACAATCCGCCTTTGTAAAGAAGATCGAGGCCATGCCGGTATCGGATATGACGCCGCAGTGGCTGGATTTCAAGAGCGGCATTGTACGCAGCAAGGCGGGTATCGCGGACGTATTGTACGTACCCAATAAAGAGAACGAGCTGTTCCATCTTTATTACCGGCTGGATATGGGCAATCGCAATGACAAGCTGCTGCCCCTGGCGGCGCAGTATTTCCAGTTCCTTGGTACGGACAAGTATTCCTCGGAGCAGATCAGCAAGGAGTTCTATAATATCGCCTGTAATTTCAACATCAGCACTACGGCAGATGTGACGACGATAAGCATTACGGGTCTGCAGGAGAATTTCGACAAGGCCGTCTCTCTTTTTGAAGATATACTGGCGAACTGTCGTCCGGACACGGCGGCGCTGTCTGCGTTGAAAGGGCGGATTACAAAAGCAAGGGCCAATGCCAAGCTGAATAAGCAGGCTATCCTACAGGGGCTGATAAATTACGCACGCTATGGCGAGAAGAATCCGTTCAATACGGTGCTGACGACGGATGAGCTGAATAGCCTGAAGGCAGAGGATCTGGTGAATATCCTCCATGGGTTATTGAATTATAAACATACCATTATTTATTACGGTCCGTTGCCGGTGGAATCATTCACTTCCGACATTGTGCGGCTCCATAAGCTGCCTTCGGGCTTTTCTGCCTATCCGCCCCGGATGGAGTTTCCTTTTACGAGCCAGACCTCCAACAAGGTGCTGTTCACCAATTACGATATGGTGCAGGCGGAGATCGTTTGGATACGCAATGCGGGTCCTTATGATGTGAGCAAGGAGCCGGTGGTGGATGTATTCGACAATTATTTCGGAGGCGGCATGGGTTCCGTGGTATTCCAGACCATACGTGAGTCGAAGGCGCTGGCGTATGCCACCTATGCCACCTATGGCACTCCTTCCAGGAAAGAGGATCCTTTCTATGTACTTGCCTATATAGGGTGCCAGGCCGACAAGATGCCGGATGCATTAAAGGGGATGAATGAATTGCTGAATGATCTGCCTGTGTCGGACAAAGGGTTCGAGCTGGCGAAGGTGAGTCTGAAGAAGGACATCGAGACGGAGCGGGTCACGCAGGATGGTATCGTGTTCTCCTACCTGGCGGCAAAGGAAAAGGGGCTGGACTATGATGAGCGTAAGCCTGAGTACGAGGCGCTGGATAAGCTGACGATGGATGATGTCAAGCAATTCCATAAGGATCAGCTGGCGGGTAAGAATTATACGTATTGTGTGGTCGCCAGTGACAAGAAAATAAATATGGATGATCTGAAGAAAGTGGGGGATGTGAAGGTATTGAGCCTGGAGGAGCTGTTTGGGTATTAGGAGCGGGCGGGCTGCCTGGCCTGACCAATCTTTCAATGCAAGGGTTCTGTTTTACGACAGAGCCCTTGTTCATTATGTGGCGCTGGCCCGGAGAAGGGGGAGTGCCCCGCCAGAACTTATTTTCCCGTAAATTTTGGTTTTCTTTTCTCCAAAAATGCGGTAGTACCTTCTTTCATATCTTCCGTTCCAAAGCATTCTCCGAATGATTCCTGTTCAAAAAGGAATCCGTCTTCTGCTCCTCCTTCTGCGGCAATGTTGGCGCATTCGATGATCTTCGCGATGGCGAGCGGGGCTTTCTCCCCGATGATGGCCAGTATCTCCCGGCATTTTGTCAGGAGCTCGTCGGGCTCGATGATATAGTTGACGAGTCCAATTTGCAGGGCCTCCTGTGCGTCTGCCATGCGACCGGTGAGCATAAGCTCGAGGGCTTTGCCTTTACCTACTATTTGGGTGAGGCGTTGTGTACCGCCATAACCGGGGATGAGGCCCAGGTTGACCTCGGGTTGTCCGAAGCGGGCGTTGGGTGTACAGAGGCGAAAGTGACAGGCCATGGCGAGCTCGCATCCACCGCCAAGCGCGAAGCCGTTGACTGCTGCGATGATGGGTTTGGGCGAGGTTTCGATGCGGGTGAATATTTCCTGTCCACGGCTGGCGAGGTCTTCTCCTTCGTCGGCAGTGAGTCCCTGGAATTCGGATATGTCTGCGCCGGCGACAAAGGCTTTGGACCCCGCGCCGGTGAGGATAGCGCCTTTTATGTCCTTGTTGACGTAGATCTCGCTGACTATCTCGTCCAGCTCGGACATAACGGTCTTGTTGAGGGCGTTGAGCTTGTCGGGTCGATTGATGGTGATGGTGAGTATGTTGTCGGTGAGGTAAGTATGTAAGGTGGTATACATGGCGGGTGTTTTGTCAAATGTACGATCTTCCGGGATAAGGAAATGGTACGCGTGAGGGGGATATCGAACCCAAAGATGAGCAAGAGCGGGCGGGCGATCCGGTTGGCATAGGGCTTTGCGCCGGTGGGGTCGGTATAGTCCCGATTGAAAAAATTGGTAAAGTAGGGTTGTATCTTAAAATATGCGACATGAAAGAAGCGGGCGCCGATGAACCAGGAACCTAATACCCTAGGGGTGCGGTTGCTCCACCATTCTCCAAATTTCGACCGGACCGAGTCCCCTATTTTCAGTTTTTCCTGGTATTGAAAAGCCCAATCTACCTGCACTCCGGCAAAGAAGTTGGCCCATCGGAGGCTGCCCAGCTCAAAGGCCAGCGGAATACCCGCGGTGTATATGCGGCGCTTGTGCTTGACGCCGTCCTCTTTGATGATGACGCCAAGGTTGGTAATATTGACGCCCGTGAACAGACCGAAGTTGTCGTTGAACTCATGATGATAATGAGCCCCGGCGTTCAGGATCCAGGTCAGACGGGGAATGCTGAGACTTTTGGTGCCTTCGTCCGTGTGATGTACGTCGGCAAGGGATAGCTGGAATTCTGTGGTCAGGCTCCAATAGTTCCGCTTGTCGGAGGGAGGGGTGGTATGTTCCTGGGCCCGGGCGGAGAAGAACGTGATGAAAAACAGGATACCTGTACAAAAGATGCGCTGCCATGAATTGATCATAGGTAATTGATTTGCGCGACAGGTCGTTAATAAGGGAGGCTGGTCGGTTTAAAGATATATAAAAATATCAAGCGGTGCAATAGTTGCAAGATGTTCTTTAAAACTCCCGGTGTGTGCGGACCCAATCGGTGATGTAGGTGGCGATGTCGGCGGTGGGAGTGCCGGGGGGGAAGAGCGTCCCCACACCCATCTGCTGCAGCTGTTGTCTGTCTTCCTCGGGAATGATGCCGCCACCGGTGAGGAGCACGTCGTTCATGCCTTTGGTTTGCATCAGCTGAATGATCTTGGGGAAAACGGTCATATGGGCTCCGCTGAGGATGCTGATCCCGATGGCATCCACGTCTTCTTGCAGCGCTGCATTGACGACCATTTCAGGAGTTTGGCGCAGCCCGGTGTAGATGACTTCCATGCCTGCGTCCCGAAGGGCGGTGGCGATGACCCTGGCGCCACGGTCATGCCCGTCCAGTCCCACTTTGGCAACCAGCACCCGGATAGGTCTTTTTGATCCGGTGGTAGACTTGTGGTCGGGATGCTGGTGAGCAGAGTGATCGGATGTATTGACGGGCATGGGATACTACATTATGTGTGGGTCAAATGTAAGCAATGTTTTGAACCTTTGCCGGCTCTGACCAGGGCGCGAGCCTGATGACTGACAAGGGACAGAACTGGGGCGGGTCTGATGACTGACAAGGGACCAACCTGGGGGCGGGTCTGATGACTGCTGAGGGGCTGACCTGGGAGCTGGACCCGGGGCCGAGCCTGTGCAGGGGGTGCGCCTGTGCAGAGAGCGAACCTGTACAGTGAGCGAGCCTGTCACGACTGCAGCAAACCAAGCACCTGTCTGATCCGGTGGGTGGTCTCTTGGGGACCAAGCAGGGCGGCAATGTCAAAGACGCCGGGGCCGAACTTGCCTCCCACCAGCATGAGACGGAGGGGCAGCAGGAGATCGCCGGGCTTGATGCTGGCAGCGGCGGCCATTTCTTTGAACTCTTTGTCCAGCGTGAGCGCGTCCCAGGTCTTTATGAATTGCAGCTGATGGAGAAGCTCGACAAAGAACTGTTGTTTGGCTTCATTCCATTTGGCACGCACGGGAGCCAGGTCAATGTCCATGGGGTTGGGGGCCTGGAAGAAAAAGCTGCTCTGCTGTACGAAGTCGGTGAGCAGATGACAGCGGTCCTTGACGAGATCGAGGATGGATTGGAAGTGTTCGAGCTTTTGCGACTGCGTACGCCGGGGCTTGAACAGGTTCTGCTCTCCTTGTGCCGGGGCGCCTTCTTCCAAATCGAAAGCAGGAAGCGCTGCCGGACCAGTGATACCGGGGGCGATCTCGCTAAGTTCCGATACGCCGTCCAGGGCTGTGGCGGGTCCTGTTGTTACCTGTCCTGTGTCGCCGGATCCAAGTGGTTCAATACCAGCAGCGCGGAAATAGCCAAGCACCTGGTCCTGATAATGCGTGACGGGCAGCTTCTTTATCCATTCATGGTTGAACCATTTGGCCTTTTCGAAATCGAATTTGGCTCCGCCCTTGTGGACGCGTTCGAGAGAGAACTTTTGTATCAGCTCTTCGATGGTGAAAAGCTCCTGTCCGCTGCCGTCGTTCCATCCCAGCATGGCAAGCAGGTTGAGAAAAGCTTCGGGCAGAAAGCCCATTTCACGGAAGCCCTTTGTTGTCTCGCCGGTGTTGGGGTCTTTCCAGTTCATCGCAAATACGGGAAAACCCAGCCGGTCTCCGTCCCGCTTGCTCAGCTTACCGTTGCCATCGGGTTTGAGGATGAGCGGAAGGTGCGCCCAGTGGGGCATTTTATCTTCTCCAAACAGGTGTCTCCACAACAAAATATGAACGGGGGCGCTGGGAAGCCATTCTTCTCCCCGGAAGGCGTGCGTGATCTCCATCCGATGGTCATCTACGACTACGGCCAGGTGGTAAGTGGGCATCCCGTCCGCCTTGAGGAGAACTTTGTCATCGACGCCGTTGGTGGAAAAGGAGACTTCTCCCCGGATGAGGTCGGTGAAATGAATTTCTTCGCCGGGCATGACCTTTATGCGTATGACATGCGGGGTGCCTGCATCCAGCAGCCGCTGAACTTCTTCCGCGGGCAGGGTGAGGGAGTTCTTCATTTTTGTGCGAAGAACGTGGTTATATTGGGGGGAGGGGTTCTCGGCCGTCTTGTAGCGGGAACGCATTTCTTCCAGTTCTTCGGGTGTGTCGAAGGCGTAATAGGCGTGTCCCTGCTGTACCAGCTGTTGAGCATACTGCTGATAGAGTCCTTCCGCCTTGCGCTCGCTTTGGCGATAGGGGCCATAGGCGCCGGGGTGGAGGGGGCTCTCGTCGGGGTTGAGTCCGCACCAGGCGAGGCAGTCGAGGATATACTCCTCGGCCCCGGGTACGTAGCGGCTTTGGTCGGTGTCTTCGATACGGAGGATAAAGTCGCCATGGTGCTGGCGGGCGAAAAGATAGTTATATAGTACTGTCCGTACCCCTCCCAGGTGAAGGCCCCCGGTGGGGCTGGGCGCAAACCGAAGCCTGACTTTCTTACTCATAGGGGCCAAAGGTACTAATCCTTGGTCTTCACCGTTATCTAATAGTGAAATGCTTGTTCTCTCTCGTGTTGCTTTTTGTTGTTGCCAGCGTCTCTGCCCAGCTGACATATGAGACCTTGTATGTTGACTACGATAGTGCCTGGACCTATAAAAACCTGAAAATCATACCTATACGTAAGAAAGGTGGAGGTGGTGAGCCGGGGTCCGGCCTGGGGGATGTCATACCGTTGAACCAGGCGCTGCGGCAGGGGCTTGTTAGCGTGTCGGAACGGGGGACTACTTCTTTCGACAATGTACACTGGTTGCGTTTCAATACTCATACCGACAAATCCATTTATATTTCCGGGGGCGAGATCATGGCTGGGGGGCGGCAGGACCGGATGGTGATCCGGGATACTATCTTACGGCCTTCTGAAAAAGATCAGTATGTGCCGGTGATGTGTGTAGAGGAAGATCGTTGGAGCGAGAAGGAAAAGAAGTTTGGGTATGGGGCATTTGCCAATGGGCATTTACGGAAGGTGCTGGACTCTACACCTAACCAGGTGCTGGTATGGAAGGAGGTTGATCGGCAGCTGGCGGCCGGAAGTTTCAGGACCAAGACGCAAGCCTATCTTTCCCGCGACCTGGGTAAAAAGAATAAGCGATATCAGACGGGCGAGGATGATTATTTCAAGTGGTTCTATAATAAATTCCAACACACAGACAGTAATATCGTAGGTTTTGTAGCCATTTCGGGCGACAAGGTCATCGGGAGCGATATCTTTGCAACGAGGGGGATCTTTTACGGAGGGTTGGACCCTTTATTACACTCCTATATCGATGACGTCATGCTATTCGGCTCGCCTGTAACCATGAAAGACCTTCCCATACGGCGTTACATGGACAATCTGTTGAAAGATGAGAAGAGCCAACAGGAATTCTGCTTAAAGTATGGGAAGATCTTTAAAGAGGGGACGCAGGTGGTGCATGTGAATACTTTTTTGAAAGACGGGATGTAACTTCGGCCTATGTTCTATCTGGTAAAGACTCCCTGGTGGCTCAAGAAATGGTATCCGGACCTTATCTGGGACATCCCACGCAAGAAGGATGAGAAGGTGGTCTATCTAACGTTTGATGACGGTCCTCATCCACAGGCTACTCCCTTTGTGCTGGATACGTTGCGTACCTATCGTGCCAAAGCAACTTTCTTTTGCATTGGAAAGAACGTGCAGGAGCATCCGCATATCTACAAGCGGATACTGGAGGAAGGTCACCGGACAGGTAATCACACACAACATCATGTCAATGGCTGGAAGACGCGTGACAAGGCGTATCTGGACGATGTGCGTCAGGCGGCCGGGTATATAGATTCGGATCTTTTTCGTCCTCCCTATGGTCGTATCACGGCTTTTCAGGCTTCGCTTCTTCGTAAGCCTCCTTTTGAGTATAAGGTGATCATGTGGGATGTGCTAAGCGCCGACTTTGACCGGACGCTAAGCCCGGAGCGGTGTTCACGTAATGTGATCCGGCATGCGGGGCCGGGTTCGATCGTCGTATGGCACGATAGTGAAAAGGCTTTTCCACGGCTGGAGGTTGCATTACCTGTCGTATTGGGGTATTTTCAGGAAAAGGGATATCGGTTCGAGAGCCTTAGTTCCTGGAAGGATGGCTTTTCGGGGGGGCATAAGACGCCGGGGCGACGGCCTGTTCGCGGAGGGCATTAAATGTCCGGAGGGCATGCGAGAACTGGGCTGCCTGTTCCGGGAATTGCGGAAAATACGGTGGCCGGCCATGGCGAAGGTTGGCCAATTCCTGCATTCTTAAAATGGGAAATTCTGAAGAAATCGGGATGGATCAAACAGTGATAAGTATGCGCTGAAAGCGTGGGAGAAATCGGCTGAAATGCACGACTGTGCTGTATAAATAAATTGGGCCTGGGTAGACACCCTGGCCCGTTTTTAATCCGTACCCTATGAAAACTGGTTTAAAGGTAAATCTTTTTTTGATTTATGCAAAGTAATTTACACGGGTGACCCAATAGGGAACATATAATGTATTGGGAGTATTCGATGCATCGATAGATATCTCATCCCATTGATATGCTGGTTTTTGGGGATATTTGCCATCGGGATAGGTGAGAGGAGCCGGAGGGCCTAACGGGCCGGAGGCTCGTCGTCCAGGGCCGCAAGGTTCCGACCGAGGTATCCGAGGAAGGGTCCAACAGTGTTGGAACCGACGAAAGATACGAGTGAAGCTCTCGTGTCGAAGCAGGTCCGCCGAAGGCCTCAGATATAACCGAGAGACGAGCACAGCTCGGCCATAAAGTACATATAGTATTATCATTTATGCAACTGATAGACACGCATTGTCATTTATACAACAAGGAGTTTGCCCGGGACATCGATGCTGTAATACATCGGGCTGAGACAGAAGGAGTTGGGAAGTTTTATTTACCCGCAGTGGACAGTGAGTCCCATGAGGCGCTGATGGTGTTGGAGGAGCAGTATCCGGGCCGTTGTATCGGTATGATGGGGCTGCATCCGACCTCTGTGAAGGCGGACTATGAGGCGGAGCTCAAGCTGGTGGAGGACTGGCTGGGGAAGAGGGCCTGGGCGGCTGTGGGTGAGATCGGGCTGGACTTTTACTGGGATCGGACATTTGAAAGAGAGCAATACGACGCCTTCCACCGGCAGATAGAATGGGCTTTGCATTACAAGATCCCGATCGTCATTCATTCCCGTGAGTCCATGCAGGAGAGCATCGGGGTGGTCCGGGAGCATCAAAAGGGGGCGTTGGGGGGTATTTTCCATTGTTTTACGGGCAATTATGAGGCTGCGCGACAGATCATCGATCTGGGGTTGTACCTGGGTATTGGCGGGGTGTTGACCTATAAGAACTCCGGACTGGCGGATGCGTTGAAGGATATTCCGCTGGAGCATATAGTATTGGAGACGGATGCGCCTTATCTAAGTCCGGTGCCTTTTCGGGGCAAGCGGAATGAGAGCAGTTATCTTCAATATGTGGTGGCGAAGCTGGCGGAGGTGAAGGGGGTGAGTGGGGAAGAGGTGGCCAGGATCACGACGGGGAATGCGCAAAAAATATTCGGGATTTAGGGGCGTAAGCTGTACATTTGCAGCCCTTCCGGAGAGGTGTCCGAGTGGTTGAAGGAGCACGCCTGGAAAGTGTGTATACTCGAAAGGGTATCGCGGGTTCGAATCCCGCCCTCTCCGCAGATAAAGATCAATGGTGCTCCTGGCTTTGCCAGGAGCATTTTTTATTCCGGGGAGCGGGGCGAGTTTACTCGTCCAAACGGACCGGGATAAAAAATGGCGCACGCAGTGCGGCACCACAGTTACTGATCTGGCCGCCCCTATTTGGGATCATGGTGTCGGCCGGCAGGGCGCGGAAAAATCCCTTCCTTTAATCAAAGCTATCGGGCAATATTGCCCGCTTTACAAAATTGTTGTTTTCTGCTTCTGTAACTTCTCTTCCATCAATAAAATAGGTGAGTTTTCTCTTATAAGAAACTTCTCCTTTGCGGAACCGTCTATCTAATTTTTCAGACCTTCTTTTAAAAGCATGTAAATCGGCGGCTTCTCTGACATCTCTCATAAATATAATGGTCTGCTCTTTTGTCATAGCGGATTGTATTTCGCTATACAGGATGAGCTTATATTCCCAATCAAATCCTTGTTGAAGGATGTAATTACGGGCAACCTTTTCATTTCTGATGGTTTTTTCGCTATGTTTCTCCTCGTCAGCTTTAATTTCAATAAGAAAGGCACGATGATCATTCCATCCTCTTATCAGAAGATCAGGTTTATAGTAAGGGGGATTGTAGCCAAGAGTACATGTGGGCATTAAGGTAGCTTTATCATAATAAATTCTCACGGGCTCTCGAATATAGCTAAAACTGTTCTCGATCTGTATTATGAATTTGGCCTCCTGGAGGCAATCGTATCTTCGACCTTTGTACTCGCAAGGGATAGCATTTATTTTAGTAATGTTTTTTTGTTGCATATAATCTTACACTTGAACTTGAAATCACCATTTCCTGCAATTATTTTCTTCCAAAATCCGCCGGATTTTCGCCCCAGGCTCTCGTCTTCCATTTCAATATCTGATTAGGATATTCATTTTCGTTCAGCCATTTGATAGCTCTGTCAATCACTTCAAAAAGTTTCTTATTTTTTTCATTTGGTTCAAGACTGGTTCTTACCTCTTTATCTTTGACCCATCCTATAGCATTCCGGCTATCTGAATATATTGGTAATGTTAATTTATTCTGCTTACAGTATGCTAATGCGTGAACAATAGCCAAGAATTCACCAATATTATTTGTGCCGTCCTCAAACGGACCTTGATGGAAGATCTTCTTCTTGAATTTCAATTCAATTCCCTGGTATTCCACTATGCCGGTGACAGTATTCCAAGCTGCATCCACTACAATACTGTCCAAAAGGGGATCGCCGATCAGTTTTAGTTGTTCTTCCGTTAATTCGGATTCAAAATTATTTTTGCCGATGAAATCCGCACTTCTCTGTTTAAACGCTTCCTCTGCTTTTTGCTTTGTTTTAAATGCTTTATGTTCAGCACCTGCAAAACCATCTGTTTGTTTCTTACAATCTTCCCAACTTTCATATACTCCAGGAACCCTGCCCTTCCAGACGCAATAGTACTTGCCCATACCTTTGTTTATTTAAAGTTGTTAAAAATTCGCTCCCTGTCTTCATTTTCTTTCTCATTCTTATGATAGATCTCGATAAACACGATTTTCCTTTCTTCTTTAAAAAGCGCATAAATCAATCGTAGCCCGGAATTCACACCCCGTCCCTTTAAGCTTCGGCAGGCTATTTTTTTAACCTTAATGACACAGGTGGATAGCCCTAGCCCCTCAATCCGAAAACTGAATGGGGGTCGCTCTTCGGGAGAAATCTCCAGCACTTTTTTAACAATTGCCACATCTTCTGTCAGTGTACGGAATTTTTTCAACAGTATCTTTAAATCCTTTCTAAACTCGGGTAGTTCTTGGAAAATCATTGTTCTTCTATTTCATTATCATAATTCCTGGCAGAAAAAGGGGGTTCTCTATAAAAAGCAAGTTCATAATCAATAAATTCCCCTTCTTTAGATGCCATCCAGGGCATATCCTTATGAGAATAAGAACTAATAGCAGAGGCAGACCAATCTGACATTTGCTGAATTACTTTGTCTATCGTCTCTTTTTCACTGGCTTTTAATTGAGTTAAATCAGCCTTTATAAGAGGGAGATAACGGGTTTGGGGAAATCCGTGATACTCCGTTTTGACCCGTTGCAACTGCCCCTCTTCAATCATCCTGGTTACAATAGCATCTAGTTTCTGTGGGACGGGCCCGAAAGGCAACTTACGATATCGCGCACCGGTGAGATGCTCTTCATAA
>DASZWE010000104.1:0-4611 GCA_035546735.1 Puia sp. | reverse complement strand
ACGGGGCGCTTGTTATAAAAGGGGTTATCCTCCATCCCTGTGTCGAACCAGTCCTCGATCAGGGACGCCGGTACTCCTTGCCGCATTATCTTCTTTTTTACTTCCTGGATATAGCGAAGTCCTTCATTATATAGAAGGGGCGTGATATGCAAATTATTCGCGGTATCGGCAGTGAAGATCTCCAATGCCTCCTGTAGAATGGTAAAGATGTCATGATATTCCTTGTTCTCTATGGCATGTGTTACGGGTGATTGTAACAACACAAACACTTCGGTGGCGCCTGCCAGTATGGCCATTTCTATACCTGCGTATTCGCGCGGACCCGCGTCGATGTATTGCCGGATGGGCTCTTCCTGCGGAAAGATGCTGATAGGCGGAAGTAGAACGGGCTGGCATGCGCAAGCCAGCAGCACCCGGAGGAACTGGTCATAATTCTCGAAACGCCGTTGTGCGCACAGCGCGGTTATGGTGGGATTGATGCTGGGGGAGAATACCGTCATCGCGTGGGTCTGCAGGCACATCGTATTAAAGTAAAATTCCTTGCCGGAAGCGCACAGCCTATTGTACAGATTATGGTTATAATAATGGTCCAGCAGGGACCAGAGCGGACTGGCGTCCATTATTGAAGCTTCCTGTATCCTCTCCGACAGGGAAAATTTCTTTATGATATCCCTGTTATGCTTAGTGGTAAATATTTCTACCAGCGGCTTTATTTCTTTCATGGCTGCAAAGGGGATGATCAATGAACCGGCGCCGCCGCCTGACAGGATATCGAACTGGAGCTCGGGTCGGACCTCCATTAGCTTCCTGATCGCGCCCACTGCAAAAGCTCCTCTGGAAATACCGCCATGGATGACCAATGCTGTTTTACTCATGTTTATTGATTTAGAACAATGCCTTCCGCCAATGGGCGGACATATTTGCTTTCGGGGTGTATGAAAAAAAATAGCACCCCTTCAGTAAATGTATAACGATGGGCCTTAGGCCAAGGCACCTATGGCGCCTTTTAGTGCTTCGACTGGTTGACAGTTGATAAAGGTGGGTCAATTTAAGGATTGGAAGGATGGCGAAAAATACAACTTTCGTGGTATTTGTTTCCGGGGTGCTTGTAAAACAAAGTAGCACCCCTCCAGCAAATGTCTAATGATGGGAGGCCTTCGGCCAAAGCACCTGTGGTGCTTTTTTGCTTCCGGGGTGCTTGTAAAACAAAATAGCACCCCTCCAGCAAATGTCTAATGATGGGGGGCCTTCGTCGGAGCTCCGAGCACTCGCTCCTCCTCGGTCGCGACCTATGGTCGTGGCCAAAGCACCTGTGGTGCTTTTTTGCCTGTTGCTAGGCCTTGAATGCCCATTTCCACATGGTCCGCCAGGTAGGTTTTTTGCCGTACATCAGGATACCTGTACGATAGATCTTGCCCGCCATCCAGACGGTGAAGAGGAACCCGGCTACCAGCAGCAGCATGGATAGCCCCAGCTGCCACCAGGGTACTGTGCCCGGAACGCCGAAAGGTATGCGACCCATCATGACGATGGGGGAGCTAAAGGGAATGATGCTGGCCCATACGCCGAGCTGTCCGCCGGGGTCGCGCATGACGATGGTCATGATAAAGAAGGAGAAGATAACGGGCATGGTAACGGGCAGCATCAGG
Organism: Puia sp.; assembly: GCA_035546735.1. Classification (GTDB taxonomy): domain Bacteria; phylum Bacteroidota; class Bacteroidia; order Chitinophagales; family Chitinophagaceae; genus Puia. The sequence continues at coordinate 2,962 of DASZWE010000104.1, read as the reverse complement.
GACTGCGCCTCCTGTACATCCTCGTTCACGGCGCTGCCGATGGCGGCGAACAGGGCGGAATAAAAGAGATAGCCGCCGATAAAGTAAAAAAGAAAGCAAAAGAGGATCAATCCCCAGTTGGGGGTATTCAGGAAGCCGGTGAATGCGGCCACCCTTTGCGCCGCCGCGCTGACACCTGGTCCCGCGGACATGCCCGTTGCATTGGCCTGCTGCTGCCGGGCCACCTCCATCATGAGCTCATGCGATAACAAACCCTGCGCCAGCAGCGACAGCCCGACCAGGAGAATTATCCAAAGAAAGAATTGGGTCAGTCCAACGGCCCCGATACCCAGGATCTTACCCATCATCAGCTGGAAGGGCTTTACGGAGCTGATGACCACTTCGGCTATACGCGTGGTCTTTTCTTCCATCACCCCGCGCATGACAGCGGCTCCATAAATAAAGGTGAGCATATAGATCAGCGTGCCGCAGATGTACCCTATGGCGGTGGAAGTTCCCTGGTTGGAGACCTTGGCTATCTTACCCTGGTCTTCAAAGCTTGCCAGCGTGGCAATATTGGCGCTTTTGCGGATGGAATCCAGCTTGGCCCGGCTGACACTGGTCTTCTGATAGATCATATGGTCGACAATGGCATTGTCGACGCGGCCTTCCAGATCGCTGGTTCCTTCCAGCCCCAGCTGCTTTTTATATTTCAACCGGTAAGTCGTCTTTTGGCCTTCCGGCAGCACGGGTATGATCAGCACGGCCGTATTCCCTTTCTCCGCATAGTTCAGCGTGTCCAAACCGGGGGAGAAATCAAAGCTGATGGAGCTGTCGCTCTTCAAATAGTCCTTGAAATAGCCATTGGCATCGATGACGGCGATACTGTGCCTGCTCTTACCCTGCAGGGATATCCAAACGAAGACTGTGATAGACAGGATGATCGCCAGGGGGAGAAGGAAGGTAGAGATCAAAAACGTCTTGTTCCTTATCCTGGTAAGGTATTCACGTCGGGTGATCAGCCATATCTTGTTACTCATAGTAAATTCAGTTAAGCTGTTGTGGGTTGAAATTGACGGGCCAGGGGGGTACCTTCCACCAGCCGGATAAATATATCGCTCAGCGACGGAAGTATTTCCGTAAAGGCGGTAATATTCTGTCCCTCATTGATGAAATGCGACAACACATCGTTGGAACGATAGCCGTCCCGGATCTTTACGATGAGACTGCCTTCCTTATTAGCTACTACTTCGAATGCTTTGGCGGCTGCTGTCAGGTGGCTTTCATCCGACTGTTCCAGCCCGATGCGAAAGAGGTTTTCCTTGAACTGCTGTTTTACGCCTGCCACGGTGCCATCCAGTATTTTCTGTCCTTTGTTGACCAGGATGATATGATCACAGATCTCCTCCACCTGCTCCATCCGGTGGGTACTGAAAATGATGGTGCTGCCTTTGCGGGCCAGCGCATAGATCTCGTCCTTTATAAGATTGGAATTGACGGGGTCCAGTCCGCTAAAGGGTTCATCCAGTATGATGAGCTTTGGCTCATGCAATACGGTGGTGACAAACTGGAGCTTTTGTCCCATGCCTTTGCTAAGGTCCTCTACCTTTTTATTCCACCAGCTCTGCATTTCAAATTTGACAAACCATTCTTTGACCTTTTGGGTGGCTTCCTGTTTGCTAAGCCCTTTTAGCTGCGCCAGGTAAACGGCCTGCTCCCCTATCTTCATCTTTTTATAAAGGCCCCGTTCCTCCGGCATATATCCGATGTGTGCGATATCTCTTTGGGGATCGAAAGGTTTGCCTTCAATCAATATCTCGCCTTCATCGGGATAAAAGATACCGGTGATCATGCGGATGAGGGTCGTCTTGCCCGCGCCATTGGGTCCCAGCAGGCCGAAGATGGACCCTTTATTAAGGTTGAAGCTGATATCGTCCACCGCGCGTTGGGTGGAGAAGTATTTCTTCAGGTGACTGACTTGCAGGATATCCATAAGTATATAATGCTCCGGGGGGTAAATTACAAAAAAACACCATGTGCGGGGAATAAGTCGCCGACCCTGCTGAATTATTACTAAAAAATTATTAACGGCGTCCCGGGCGGAGCAGCGGCGTCAGAAATAACGTACCTTCGGCCGTTCGGAATTGTTCCCGGGCAATTATATATGACCCGAGCTTGCGAGAGCCATGATACCATTAAAAAGACATCGACTCATCATGAAACGAACGCATTTCGCCCTGATCGTGGGGCTGTTACTGATAATTACCTGCAGTAGCTGGGGGTTCCTGGTGCATCGGACCGTTGCTCAGCTGGCTATTTATGAGCTGCCTTCGTCTATGAGGGATTTCTTTTGGAAGAACAAGGATTCCATCGTCAGCCAATCCATCCGGCCGGATGTGCGTCGCAATACCGACAAGAACGAATTTCCCCGCCATTTCATCGACCTGGAGAATTACGGGGACTCTGCCGCCTGGAAGATGCCGCTGACCAAGTCGGCCGCCCTGCAGATCTATTCCCTCGACACGCTGCATAAATATGGTTATGTTCCGTATGTTGTACAGGATGTATTACAACAGCTGACGGATGCTTTCCGGAAGGGGGATAAGGACAGCATCCTTTTCTATGCCACCGACCTGTGTCATTATATAGGTGACGCCAATGTCCCGCTGCATACGTCCAACAATTTTGATGGTCAGCTCACCGGTCAGCGGGGGCTGCATGCTTTATGGGAGAGCACGGTACCCGACCAGCTGATGAATGGGTACAAGCTAAGAGACGGTCACAAAGCGCAGTATGTCGTCAACCCTGCGGCCTCTATCTGGGAGTCGGTGCGGCGTGCGCATGATCTTGTGCAACCGTTGATCGATGCGGAGCGGGCGGCTTCGAAAGAGGTCCCTGATTCCATCAAATTCCAGATGGTACACCGGTATGGCAGGGATATGAAAGTGTATACAGCCGCCTTTGCGAAAATTTATGGAGTCCA
>DASZWE010000103.1:0-10099 GCA_035546735.1 Puia sp. | reverse complement strand
AAGTGGCTTTATAAAAAAACCGGGATCTTTTACCGGCTGCCCACCGAGGCGGAATGGGAATATGCCTGCCGGGCCGGCTCCGCCACGACCTATCCCTTCGGAGATGACGCCGCCTCATTGTCCCAATACGGCTGGTACAGCGGCAACAGTGATAACAAATACCATGCGGTCAAGCAATTAAAACCCAATGCCTGGGGGCTTTACGACATGCTGGGCAACGTGGCGGAATGGACCCTCGACCCGCTGACATTGAAAGGAGGCTGCTTCCATGATGCGCCGGAACAGCTGCGCAGCGCCGCACGCCTCCCATATGATAAAAAATGGAATGCCCGGGACCCCCAGATACCAAAAAGCAAATGGTGGAATGCCGACGCCCCCTTCATTGGATTCCGGATCATCCGGCCGGTGAAACAGCCTTCCGCTACAGCCGTCGAACAATTCTTCAACGAACACCTTTCACACAAATGAGCTAACATGTCACTGTTAACTATTCATTCATTATAAATTGCAGTTATCATGAATCAGCACTCAAAATTTCCTCATCGTAGCAGAAGGGACTTCGTCAAAGCCTCCTCCATGCTGGCAGGCGGCATCCTCGCGGCGCCCCTCATCTCCCGGGCCAACTTTTTCTCCGGCGCGGACAACGTCATTAAGATCGCCCTCATCGGTTGCGGCGGTCGCGGTACGGGCGCCTGTGTACAGGCTCTCAGCACCAAACAGAATGTTCAGCTGGTAGCCATGGCCGATGCATTCAGGGACAGGCTGGACAGCAGCTATCAAAATATCCTCGAAGCCCTGGAGGATAAAAAGACACGGGTACAGGTCAAAGACGAAAACAAATTCACAGGATTTGACGCTTACAAAAAAGCCATTGCCCTCGCCGATGTGGTGATACTGGCTACACCTCCCGGCTTCCGCCCCATCCATTTCGAAGAGGCGGTGAATCAGGGCAAACATATATTCATGGAAAAGCCCGTAGCCACGGACCCCGCCGGCGTACAAAGGGTCCTGGCGGCAGCCGAAAAAGCAAAGGCCCAAAAGCTCAATGTGGTCGTGGGACTGCAGCGCCGTTATCAGGCCTCGTACCGCGAGCTGATCAAAAGAGTGCACGATGGCGCCATCGGCGAGATCCACTCCGCACAGGCCTGGTGGAACAACGACGGCGTCTGGGTACATCCCCGTCAGGCAGGCTGGACGGAAATGGAATACCAGATGCGCAACTGGTATTATTTCGTATGGCTCTGCGGGGATCATATCACGGAACAGCATATCCACAACCTGGATGTGATCAACTGGGCACTGGACGCCTATCCCGTCAAGGCCCAGGGAATGGGAGGACGCGAAGTACGTAAAGGCAAGGACTATGGACAGATCTACGATCATCACTACGTGGAATTCCAGTATGGCAACGGTACGATCCTCAACAGCCAGTGCCGTCACCAGAAAGGCACCATGAGCAAGGTGGACGAGCTGCTCATCGGCACGAAAGGAAGGGTCTACTGCGACGCCGCCCGTATCGTGGACAATAAAGGGAATGTCATCTACCAGTTCGATAAAAAAATGGAGAACCAGCCCTATCAGAACGAACATGACGAGCTGTTCGCCGCCATTGCCAAGGGAGAATATAAGTTCTGGGACGCGGAAAGAGGGGCCCGCAGCACCATGACATCCATTTTGGGCCGAATGGCTACCTATTCCGGCCAGAACGTCGAATGGGATAAAGCCATCAACTCAGGCATCAATATCCAGCCCAACGCCTATGCTTTCGACGCCACGCCACCAGTGGTGCCCGATGCCGACGGCAATTATCCGGTGGCGGAGCCGGGCGTAACAAAATTCTTTTAACGGGGCCATTCCCAAGTCCCGCACATTAATATACGATCTATGCAACGCAAACAATTCATCCGAAGCTCAGTGCTCGCCGGCGCATCCGTACTGACCGGCGCTACCGCCTTCGCGGGCGCCAGAACAAAGCCCTCCGCGGCCGGACAGCCATTCAACCTCAACTACGGCATTCACGATGGGATGTTTAAGAACAGCGCAGGTAATGACTTCATCGATCAGATCAAATTCGCCTACGACCAGGGATTCAGGGCCATCGAAGACAATGGCATGGCCCGCAGGCCACCTGAGCAGCAGCAAAAAATAGGCGATGCCCTTGCCAAACTGGGCATGTCCATGGGCGTGTTCGTGCTGGACAAGGGCGGCAATGGCGCCAATACGCTGGCGGCCGGCAAGCCGGAGTTCATAGAAATATTCCTGAAAGGATGCCGGGAAGCAGTAGAAGTATCCAAGCGATGCGGCGGAATACTGACCACCGTGGTGCCCGGTGATTTCGAAAGACACCTGCCCATGGGTATGCAAACGGGCAATGTCATCGACGCCCTCCGCCGGGGCGTGGAGATACTGGAGCCACACAAGATCATCATGGTGCTGGAGCCGCTGAGCGACACGCCGGATCTCTTCCTCCGGGAAGCCGATCAGGCTTACGCCATCTGCAGGGCCATCAACAGCCCATCCTGTAAGATCCTGTTCGACATGTATCATATACAACGCAACCAGGGAAATATCATCCGCCTGATCGACCATACCTATAGCGAGATCGGCTACTTCCAGATAGGTAACAACCCCGGCCGTAATGAACCCGGGACAGGGGAAATGGACTATCGCGCCATTTTTTCACACATCCACGGGAAAGGCTATCGGGGTGTGCTGGGCATGGAGCATGGCAATGCTCATCCGGGTAAGGAGGGTGAGATGGCGCTGATCCAGGCCTACCGGGATGCCGATAAGTTTGCATGACACACCATCATCATATTCCATCCGCCCCGCTCGATCAGCATATCGCTGGTTTTACTTACTACAAAGGGTATCGGCCGGTGCATAGCATCGACCGATACCTACCCAATGGCAATATCGAGATCATCATCGACCTCACTGTCACGCCAAAACATATCTTCGACAACTACACGTTACAAACCATCCAGACCTGCAGGAATATCTGGATATCCGGTGTGCGTGAATCCTTTATCACCATCCCATCCGGCCTCGACGCGGAAATGTTCATCATCGAATTCAGAAAAGGGCAGGCCTATCCCTTCCTGGACCGTCCTCTGACGGAGATCACCGGTCAGGTAGTAGATGGAGACCTCATACTTCCCAAAATATTTTTAGACCTCCGGGAAGAGCTGTTAGCCCAACCTTCCCCGGCAGACATGTTCTCGCTGGCGGAAAAATGGCTTATGACATCGTTTGGAAACAGGCTTTCCCTCAACCCCGTTGTACATTTCGCCATCAGCCATATTCTCGCCTCCCCTTCCACTCTCACCATCAAAAACATCGCACTCCGGACGGGATATTCCTCCAAACACTTTATCCGGATATTCACGGATCATGTAGGCCTTACCCCCAAACGATTCCTCCGCATCATTCGCTTCCAGAAAGCCATCCTGGACATCGAGACAAAAGGAAATCTGCACTGGGCCGCTCTCGCCCTCGATTGCGGCTATTATGACCAGGCCCATTTCATCGCCGACTTTAAGACCTTCTCCGGATTCACCCCCCTGGAATACATGAGAAAAAAGGGCGAGCTGATAAATTACATCCCCGTGGGCTAGGTAAATTTTTTCCTATACTTTCCAGTCTGTATATATTTATTTTGTCAAAAAGCCATTTTTCATGAAACAACAGGTACTTCTCCTCCTATGCCTGGCCCCCCTCATCACCCATGCCCAGGCGCCCAAAGACCCACTCGCCAAAGCGCTAATTGGCGAATGGAGGAATATATATGTCAGGATCAATATCAGGGACAAAGTAATGGAGGCTGATAGCAGCAATTGGGAAACCCGTCTGCATATCAAGCCTATCCGCACCCATTTCCAGGCCGACGGCACTTATTATTCCGAGTACAGGAACTTGCAGGATAGCATTGTAAGAAAACCTTCCGGCACATGGACCCTGAAAGGCGACTCGCTGACCATGTCCCAGCTGCAGCCGGAGCCTATGCAGATGACCTTACAGCTACGCATCGAGAAGGATGTGGCTACATTCACCGGTCTTATCGACTTTGATGGGGATGGAAAGACAAACGACCTGTATTATGGCCTGCAGCGGAAGTACCGGTAATATCCCTCCTCCCCGCCAGGCAAGGTCAGTCATCTATTTCCCGGAATAATCAAAAAAGATCTCCGTAGCCCCATATCCGTAACGGGGGTCATAGCGGTTGACAAAGCTCTTCACACGCCGGCTGGCACGAAGTATCTCATGTATCTCATCGCGGAGCTTGCCCGTGCCCACCCCATGAATGACCACCATGGAAGGAAGATGATGCGCCAGGGCCAGGTCAAAGTATTTCTCGAAGGTCTGCAGCTGCAGTGTCAGCATCTCGAAATTGTCCAGGGAAGACCATTTGTCCGTCAGCTTCTCGATATGCAGGTCCAGTTCGCTGCGGGGCGGTTCCAGGTGCTGACGCGCCCGCGAAGCCTCATAAACCCGGAAGCCCGATCCCGCCAGTATCCCCCGCGTATCCAGGGGCGGCTCCGCCTCGATGTCCTTGTCCGGATAGTTGTCGAACAGCTTGAAGGAAAAAGTAGCCTCCCCCTTCTTCTTTATTTCTTCGATACGGCTGAACACCTGTTTGGCCCGCAGCTTGAGCGAGGTCTCATAATGATCCGCCTTGGCCTTGTTCGGGGTCAGCAACGCAAACTCGCATTCAAACACCGGATTGTCGTTGAGGTTGGCGAAAGGAATATCATGAATATAGAAATCCTGGTAGGGAGGTATCTGGTTGTCCAGGTCGAACTCACTCTTGTTAAAGTAGTTCAGATGATAGGAGAAGTGATACCCTGCGGGAGTATTGTTTACCAGATGTATCTTCAGGCTTTCTACCACGTCATCCCCAAACTCATCATTGTCCCACACAGGGAGAAAAGTCAGCCACACCCCATCCGCCAGCTTGGCGATCCGCTCTTTTTTCTGATTGGACTGCGGCTTCTCCGGCGGCAGCTGATCGATGTATTTCTTCGGATTTTTCTGCGGAGGGACAAGCTTCTTTTCCGAGAACCGTTTGAAATAAGGGAAATCCAATTGATCCGTATAAGCGGGGAATCGGACACCCCGTACATCCACCAGCACCATTTTGTCATTGATGATCTCAACTACCTCTCCTTCGTCATTGGAATGCTGGATAACCACCTTGTCTCCTACCTGAAATTTCATGGCTCAAAATTACGGCATTTTAGCCTTGCTCCGGTGATATCCATACATGGAATAGATCAGCAATCCGATGCCCATCCACACAAAGAACCATATCCACGCCCGGGCTCCTATTTCGATAAGCAGGTAAGCGCAAAAAAGGACGCCCAATATAGGTATCAAGGAATATTTTTTGACAATGGTAGCCACTGTGAGCACGCCGGCCAGCAGTGTATATACGAGGAACAACGCTTCCTGAAGGCCGGCACTTCCAAGGTGAGTGAGCACACTCACCTCCCGTTCCCGGAACAGCCAAAGAAAGAGCACATACAGCACGGGTACGATCAGCTGCCCGTTGATATAGGGCAGGTGGAATCCCCTCTTCCCTGCAGTTTGGACCTGGGGCAGCAGCAGCACCCCTCCGGACACCAGCACAAAAGCAAACAAGGTCCCGATACTGGTCAGTTCCGTCATCAGCGAGCTCTCCATAAAGAGAGTGGGTATAGCCACCAGCAGCCCGGTGATGATGGTGGAGAACCAGGGTGTTTTGTATTTGGGATGTATCTTCCCAAATGCCCTGGGCAGCAATCCGTCCCGGCTCATGCTCATCCAGATACGGGGCTGTCCCAGCTGGAACACCAAAAGCACGCTGGTAGTAGCCACCACGGCGCTGATGGAAATAAAATAACCGATCCATTTCTGATGCACCGCGTTGAAAACATACGCCAGCGGATCGGTGACATTGAGCTCGGAATAGTTCACCATCCCCGTCAGCACCAGCGCGACCAGGATATACAGGATCGTACAGATGACGAGGGAATAGATCATGCCCTTGGGCAGGTCCCGTTGCGCATCGTTACATTCTTCCGCCGTAGTGGAGATGGCGTCGAAGCCAATATAGGCATAGAATACGGCAGAGACGCCTTTTAGAACACCTTCAAACTTTTTGGGCAAAAAGGGAGTCCAGTTGGACGGTTGTACAAAGAAACATCCCAGTATGATCACGAGGAGAATGACAGCGATCTTGAACATCACCATAATATTGGTCGTCCGCTTGCTTTCTGTAATGCCTATATACGTGACATAGGCGATGATACATACGATGATAAAGGCGGGCAGGTTCACAAAGATGTGCGCGCCGGCTATGACAGGAGCCGAATTCCATGCCTCTACGGCCGCATGCTGCATGTCGGTGAGCGGCAGATGTGCGGATAGGGCCTTCTGTGCGTCCAGGAACGCTTCCCTGGCAGTGCTGGGGTCTGAGATCAGCCAGCCGGGCAGATGGATATGAAAACCTTCCAATAAATTGTTGAAATAGCCGCTCCAGGAGATGGCCACCACGATATTGCCGATGGCATATTCCAGTATCAGCGCCCACCCGATGATCCAGGCCACCAGCTCCCCGAAAGAAACGTACGCATAGGTATAAGCGCTGCCCGCAATGGGGATCCTGCTGGCGAACTCCGCATAGCACAGGGCGGAAAATCCGCAGGTGACGGCCGTAAGGACGAAAAGAATGGATATGCCGGGACCACCATCAAAAGCAGCCTTACCAATGGTAGAAAAGATGCCCGCCCCCACGACAGCCGCGATACCCATAAAAGTAAGATCGCGTACATTCAACACTTTTTTTAGTCCTCCGCCCCCATGACCGTCTGTGATCCCTTCTTCCGCATCCTGATATATTTTTTCCAGTGATTTTTTTCGGAACAATGAGTTGGACATCCGCATTAGTTTGATTATGGCCGGTAAAATACTACAATTTGATTTAATAATGTCTCCTCTTTATCGTAGCTTTATAAAGCCTTTTCCACCCATCTTCCTTGCACTCCGGCTTCACGACCTCCTTCAATCGCCCATTTTATGAACACACCTGTCAGGTATTGTACTGCCATACTATCGGGGGACCTGAACTGCCATCTCCTGGAATATTTGCGGGAAAAGACCCTCCCCCGCGAAGCTTTTTTGTTAAAGGCCGGCGAGGTCTGTCATCACCTCTGTTTCGTGGAGTCGGGCCTGTTGCGGTGTTTCTATTGTAAGGATGACAGAGAAATATCTTCTCGTTTCGTACAGACCGGCGAGGTGGGCTGGTCGCCGGAGAGCTTCCTTCTCCAGCGTGAAGGGATAGAATATATCCAGGCGCTGGAACGCACTCATATTGTCACCCTGAGCTTCGAGCACATTCAATGCATCTGCGAGGATTTTCCCCTGTTCGCCACAGTCAGACAACAGATCGCGGAAACTTCCCTCCTGGCGCAGGAGCAAAGGATACAGGCGATGTGGATGCAGCGTTCCGATGAAAAGCTGGACTGGTTCACCCGACGCTTCCCCGGATTGCTGGAAAAAGTGACGGGCAGACATATCGCCTCTTACCTGGGTATCACGGAGGTGATGCTAAGCCGCCTGCGGCGCCGGCAGTAGGGGGAAAGCCGTTTTCCGGACATTCAATATTCTCTCTGAACAAGGAACGCCGCCAGCTGTTTCAGCGGCTCTTTACGACGGGACAGCACAGCAATATCTTCCAGGGCCTGATAGGCCGCCTCCATATATTTTTCCTTTAATTCCCGGGCCCATGCATCCACCCCGCAGGCCTTGAATATTTCCAGCATGCCCGGGATCTTCGAGGTGGCATCGGCCTTTTTTAGCTCGTCCATCCGCCGGCGCTGCTCCGAGGTCGCTATCTCGAGCGTTTTTATAAGAAGAAAGGTCTTTTTTCCCGCTACAATATCCCCACCCACCTGCTTGCCAAACTTCTCCGGGTCGCCAAAAGCATCTAAATAGTCGTCTTGTACCTGGAAGGCCAGCCCCAGGTTTTTACCGAAATCATACAGATGCTGCTGATTCCCGAGACCTGCGCCACCCATGATGGCGCCTATGCGAAGGCTGGCGGCCAAAAGCACGGAGGTCTTCAATCCTATCATTCGCTGATAGGCTTCCAGGTCCACCTTCTCCATTTTCTCAAAATCCATATCCATTTGCTGCCCTTCACAGACCTCCCTGGCCGTCTGATTATAGATATGCATGATGGGGCGGATATGCTGCGCCTGTATCCTGCTGAGATAATCATACGCTATCACCATCATCACATCTCCCGTCAGCAGGGCGGTGGATGGCCCATACTTCTCATGCACCGTAGGCATGCCCCGGCGCAAGGGAGCCTTATCCATGATATCGTCATGTATCAGCGTAAAGTTGTGGAACAGCTCGATGCTGGCAGCCAGATGCCAGGCGTCGGGATCGATCTCCCCGAACAGCTCGTTGCCCATCAGACACAGCACAGGTCTTATCCGCTTGCCCCCGATGCCCAGGAAATAGCCGGCCGGCTCATATAGCGTGGCCGGATGGGAGGGAAAATGCTGCACGTCAAACCTGGCCGTGAATGCTGCGGATAATTCTTCAAAACTGTGCATGTGCAGCTATTTCTTTTTCTTTTTGGTTTTCGTTTTCTTTTCTTTTACCGTGGCCCGGGCGGGTTTGGCGGGTCTGGCTGGTTTTCCTTCTTCGCCTGCGCTGCTGGCAATGACCCATTCATAATCCAGCTGACGCTTGGCCAGGTTGGCCGCCACCACTTTTATCCTCACCTTGTCCCCCATACGGAACTGCCGGCCGCTGCGACGCCCTACCAGGCTGTAGTCGCTCTCCACATGCCGAAAATCATCGTATTCCAGAAGACTGTTGATACTGACAAGCCCCTCGCATTTCTGCTCCACGGTCTCCACCCAAAAGCCGAAGGACGCCACTCCGCTGATCACTCCTTCGAATTCCTCGCCCAGAAAGCCCTGCATATACTCCACCTGCTTGTATTTACCCGCCGCCCGCTCGCTCTCCATAGCTGCCCGCTCCCGCTCGCTGGAATGCCGGCACTTGGCCTCCAGCTTCTTGTCTACCTCATTTTTTCCTTGCAATACCTCATGCAATATTCTGTGAACCAGCACATCCGGGTATCTTCGGATGGGGGAGGTGAAATGACAGTAATATTCAAAACCAAGCCCGTAATGTCCTATGTTCTCCGTCGTATAGACGGCCTTGGCCATGGTGCGGATCCCCAACTGCTCCAGGACATGTTGTTCGGGCCGTCCCTGCACATCCTTCAGCATCTGGTTGAAGCTGGAGGCTATCGTCTGCGGGGACTTCAGGTCGAATGTATGCCCGTACTTTTTGGCAAATTCAATAAAAGGCAGCAGCTTCTCCTTATCCGGCGTGTCATGCACCCGGTAGGGAAAAGGAAGCGGCTTCCTGTTCACCTTTATCTTACCTACGTTTTCGGCCACGGTGCGGTTGGCCAGCAGCATGAACTCTTCCACGAGCTGATGGGCCTCCTTGCTCTCCTTTACCATAATGCCGATAGGCTTCCCTTTTTCATCCAGCCTGAACCGAACTTCCGTGGAAGAGAAATTGATGGCTCCCTTTCTAAACCGCTGTTTGCGCAGCCGCTGGGCGATATCGTTCAGGACCTCTATTTCCTGCTGATAAAGGCCCTCTTTCTTTTCGATGATCTCCTGCACCTCTTCGTAGGTGAACCGGTGATCGGAATGGATCACGGTCTTGCCGATCCAATACTGTTTGACCTCCCCTTTTGGCGTCATCTGGAAGATCGTGGAGAACGTGAGCTTGTCCTCAAGAGGACGAAGGGAACACAGCTCATTGGAGATCCTTTCCGGCAGCATGGGATTGACGCGGTCCGGCAGATAGACGGACGTAGCCCTTGTATACGCTTCCTTGTCCAACGCCGTCTCCGGCTCTACATAATGGCTCACATCCGCAATATGTACACCTATCTCCAGATTGCCGTTCTTCAGTGTACGAATGGATAGGGCGTCATCAAAGTCCCGGGCATCCACAGGGTCGATGGTAAAGGTCAGAATATCCCGCACGTCCTTACGCAGGCTTATCTCGGAGGAGGAAA